>JAJUFI010000093.1 GCA_029263795.1 Alcaligenaceae bacterium | reverse complement strand
GTTGCGGCGGTGCACCCATCGAGATCATCCGCCAGTACATCGAACAGCAGCAGACGCCACACTGACCGCCCAAAGGACGCCTACGGCGTCCCCGCTATCCTTCCCCGGCCTGAAGGCCGAGGCTTGCCGCGCACCGGGTCATCTTGAAATACTGAGAAGGTGTCGTACCTCAGCGCTGCGCACCTACCGTTTCGATTGATTCAGACTGGGCCTCTTTGCCCAGGGCCGCAAGATAAAAACGTGTCAGGTCGGCATAAATGCGCGGCAACTCCTTTTCGTCATAGTAGATGACGTGACCAGCCTTGTAATAGGCAGTGGTGATGCGCTTCATCAGTTGGGGGTCATAGCTCATATGGGCCAGGTCATAGTCGCCCCAGGCATATGGCGTGGCGAAATCAAAATACCCGTGACCCTGGAAAACACGTAACTTCGAGTTCGTCCGCATGGCGACTGAAAGGTCGGCCGCAGCCCAGGTGTTCTGAGGAAAGAGGTTGCGTTCGTCGAATTCCCGCTGCGATACACCCGCCACCGGTGGCAAGGGGTGATGCCATTGCCAGTACTTGGCTGCTCCTGCTGAGCCCAGGTTGTAATGCTGCTCCGTTTCAAAACCGAGCTCGCCACCCAGAAAGTCTTCAATAATGGCGCGCGCCGGCATGGCGAATGATTCATGCACCCAATAATCACTTTCGGGCTCTTCCCCCACGGTATCAAAGTCAGCCATGGTGGTGCGCCCGTCCATACGCCCGACGACAAGACCACGCTCACGCAGCAGTTCTTTGCGGAATCGGATGACGGAGACCCGTAAATGGGCGTCGAATATGTATTGAGGATCAAGCCCGATATAACGGGAAAGCTGCTTTGCCAGGCGACGCTTCTCCTCGACCGGCAAGGCATTCCCCTGGAATAGGGCCGGCCCATAATCGGTACGTATGAACGTCTGCACCTCTTTGAGGAATTCTGGCAACGAAAGGGACGAATAGGCCGTCTTGCCAAAATGCCAGGCGGTTGCAGCCATGGTCGGCAGGCTCAACATGAACTGCTGATCCATACCGTTATCAAACATTCCAAAGTTGAGCGCCGAGCCGAACAGAATGACCCCATTGAGTGCGACGCCGTCCAACTGGAGTTTGTGGCTGACGACACTGGCCCGGGTTGTGCCATAAGAGGTTCCCAGAAGGAATTTCGGGGACTGCCAGCGTTTGTTCAGCGAGAGATAGCGTTGAATTGCCGCCACGATGGATTGGGCGTCACCTTCCACGCTCCAGAATTCCTTTTCAGGCTTATCTCCTACCGCGCGCGAGTAACCTGTGCCGATTGGGTCCAGAAACACCAGGTCAGTATGCTTCAGCAAACTGTAGGGGTTGGCTTCCGCCTCATAAGGCGCCCCCGGGCGCTTGTGGTGGCTTGGGAAAAAACGTTTGGGGCCCAGGCCAAAATAGTTGGCCGCGAAGGTAGCCCCACCAGGCCCACCGTCCCAGATGAATGTGACGGGGCGCGAATCTGGCGGCTCTCCCTTCAGCGTATAGGCAACGTAGAAAATTTCAGCTTCGGGCGTCCCGTCAGGGTCGCGTATCAGCAATTTGCCCGCTGCAGCTGTGTAATCGAGAACCTGCCCTTCAACAGTGATGGTGTCCTGCCGGCTTACGACACGTTCTGCATCTGAAACTGCGGACGCCAGTGATTGCACCGCATACAGGGCAATGGCGTTTGCAAACATCAGCAAGAAGCAATGGCGCACGGCGAAGTGGAATACTCTGCTCATGTCTCCTCCACACTAGGGTAAGTGATGGCAGGACGACGCCGGCACGGAACTCAAGGCAATTCAGCAGTAATTCCTTCGCGGAATCCGGGACACATGCTCTGGCCGGCCTGGTCTTGGAACCCATGCTCAGCGACGTACTGCTGAGGCGACCTTAACACGGTGACGTCCTGTTACGCACCAACATCGATGTCGTCTCTGCACGAACCTCGGCCATACCAAGTGCCGAAGGGAGAGCCATGTCAATCATGAAAGGGCTGCGTGATTCCGGACCGGGAAATTGATCAGGGTCAAGAAAATCCCTTTTTGATAAGCCGTTACTAAATTAGCCTTTGCTAATATTGATTCGTCATGAACAACGACGAATCAACCTTCTCTCGTGCAGCAAGGGGCGGCATCGCCGTCGAAAGCGCTGACCACCCCTCCGGCGTAACCTTGCTGCACTCTTTTCTACCCGCGATCTGGGTCTTGCAATCGGCCCTCATTGCTCTCGGAGTCGCCCGCTTTCATGAAGGCTGGCGGGGTGCTTGGGCACCTGCCCTTGGTGTTGTCGTACTAGCCGTAATCAAAGCGGTGCTCGAAGCCTGGTGTGAACGCCGTCTCTTCGATCACGCCCGCTCCATAGTGAGCAGTTGGCGCAGGCAAGGCCTGGAAGCTCTCGTGCAGCGCTCGCCCCTGGACCGCAACCGCGTTCCCGCCGGCGAAGCGGCCAGCGCAATCGGCGAACAGGCCGATGCCCTGCTGCCTTGGCTCACACGTTATCGCAGCGCCATGCTGCGCGCAAAGCTCCTACCGCTGCTGATTCTGCTGCCGGTTGCCTATTTCTCCTGGGCCAGCGCGCTGGTGCTGCTCCTTGCTGCACCGCTGATCCCCCTGTTCATGGCCATAGTCGGCTGGCGCGCGCAGGAAGCTGGCAAGCAGCACTGGAAGGAACTGGGCAATCTGCACGCTTATCTATTGGACCGGCTCCGCGGCCTGCCGACCCTGCGCGCGCTGGGTGCCGTGGACATCAGCGCGCGGCAAGTGCGCAGCCAGGGCGAAGCCTTGCGTGACAAGGCCATGCGGGTATTACGCATCGCCTTTCTCTCATCAGCCGTGCTGGAACTGTTCTCCGCGCTCGGCGTGGCAATGGTGGCGGTCTACATCGGCTTCCATCTGCTGGGCACACTTAACTTCGGAACCTGGGGCGAGCCGCTCACCCTGCCCCAGGCTCTTTTCATACTCTTGCTCGCGCCCGCTTTCTTCGACCCCTTGCGTGAATTGTCGGCAGTCTGGCACGACGGGGCTTCCGGCAAGGCGGCCATGGAAACCCTCGAAACCGTGTGCCGTGGCGACGCGAGCATCAGCCTAGGCAAGCGGGCCGCCCAATATGCAACAGGCGGTAGTCCCACAACTGAAGACGCCCGACACGGCAGCCCGGTTGGCGTCCGTATCCGGAACATGAGTTTCGGTTTTCCAGGCAATCCTGAAGTATTCAAAGGCTTCAGTCTCGACATTGCTCCCGGCGAGCATATTGCGCTGGTGGGCACCAGCGGCGCTGGAAAATCCATCCTGCTCGCCCTGATTGCGGGCCTTCTGGATCCACAGGAAGGAGAGATCACTTTCCAGGGGCGGGATGGTGAAGTGCTGCTTCCCGCCGTGGGTTGGCTCGACCAGCACCCGCATGTGTTCGGGTCAACGGTTGCACACAACATCTCTCTGGGCAGGCCACACGTCCGCCGCGAGACCATCGGCCGCGCCATCCGGTTGGCGAACTTGAGCAAGGTATCCCAGGCGCGGCCGCACACACCACTGGGTGAACAAGGCCGGGGCATGTCAGCCGGAGAAATCCGCCGGTTGGGGCTGGCCCGCCTGGCAGGCGATGAGCACATGCAGTTGGTGCTGGCCGACGAACCTACGGCCAACCTTGATCGACTCACGGCGGTTGACACCATTGAAGGCCTGTTGTGCGTTGCCCAGGCACGCACACTGATTGTGGCGACGCACGACCCGGAGCTCATCGCCCGTATGGACCGGGTGATTCGCCTGGACGGCACACAGGAGTGAGCGGCATGCTCAAGCGACCATCACAACCAGAAAAACACAAGGAAGCCATCACCTTTCGTTCGCTCGGGTTTTCCCTGCCGCGCTCCATAGTCTGGGCTGCGCTGGCATCCTGCCTGACGCTGCTTGCCGGCATCGGCCTACTGGCCCTATCCGGCTGGTTCATAACAGCCACTGCCATTGCCGGGGCATCAGCCGCCACCGCTCTGGCATTCGATGTATTCAGGCCTTCGGCCGGCATCCGACTGCTGGCTTTGGGCCGAACAGCCAGCCGCTACGCAGAGCGCGTGTGGAGCCACGACGCCATTCTGTCTGCGCTCGCCGCCATGCGTGAGCGCCTGTTCCGGGCATGGGCCACACCAAAGTCAGCCTGGGCGCTGAGGCTGGAGCCGTCCCGACTGCTATTCAGACTGACGGGCGACCTGGATGCGCTGGAATCCGTAGTACTGAGATTTGCCTTGCCTGCGCTTGCGGCAATACCGGCCTGCCTGCTCGCAGGTATGTTGCTGGGCAACCTGACACCGGTGATCGGGCTGATGAGCTTTCTGGTTCTCATCATCTGCAGTGCAGCGACCCTGCTGCAGCTCATGCGCAGCAGCGCCATGCTTGCGGCCCGCCGTGCACACCATATGGAGCGCATGCGTGCCGCCACCATTGATCTCATCTCAGGACAAACTTCCCTGGTGATGGCAGGTCGTCAGAAAGCCCACACATGCGGCATTCTCGCCCGGGAAAATCAGATCGGAACACAGGACCGCCGACTCAACCGGGCTGACACCGCCGCCGCGGCAGCGCTCACCGTTCTGGGCGGGCTGCTGCTCGCCATGATCCTGCTGCTGGCCTCACATTTTGTGGCGGAAGGCAGAGTGACAGCGCCGATGGCCGTCCTATGCATTCTTGCTGTGGTGGGCGTGATGGAACCTTTCGCACCCTTGCGTCGGGGTGCCCTGGAGGCGGGTCGCGCCTTACTGGGTGCCCGCCGCCTGTCCACCGTTCTGGCGAGCGAATCGGACCCGGTCGCCGCCCCGCAAGAAGCATATTCCGCCAGGCAGCCCGGCGGGGAGATGGTCCTCCGCATGGAAGGTGTCAGCGCTGCGTATCCGGGGAGCAAACGCTCGGCAGTGTGCGACATCTGCCTGGGCGTCTCGCGAGGCGAACGCGTTGCACTCGTAGGCGCGAGCGGGGCCGGCAAGAGCACCTTGCTGGCGCTGGCCATCGGCGAACTGCCCCCCTCACAGGGCTATGTCCAGGCCTGCCGCGCGAGCCTGCTGACTCAGAACGTCGACCTTTTCCTGGATACCGTGCGCAACAACCTGCTGCTTGCCAACCCGCAGGCGAATGACGCACAGCTATGGTCAGCA
This sequence comes from Alcaligenaceae bacterium, assembly GCA_029263795.1. Taxonomy (GTDB): domain Bacteria; phylum Pseudomonadota; class Gammaproteobacteria; order Burkholderiales; family Burkholderiaceae_B; genus Yanghanlia. Next base: position 4,992 of record JAJUFI010000093.1, on the reverse strand, counting down.
CTGGAAGCTGCAGGCCTGGCCGATGACCTGACCGCAATGGGCGTGGGCCTGGACACCCTGCTCGGCGAAGGCGGGCTGGGGTTGTCCGGCGGCCAGGCAAAGCGGCTGGCAATTGCCCGCATGTTGCTACAGCAGCGTGAGCTCTGGCTGCTGGACGAACCGACTGAATCGCTTGACGACGACACCGCTGCCCATGTGCTGCAGACATTGCTTGGCGAAGGCGGCGAACGTGGATGGCTGATGGCCACCCACCTTTACAGGGAAGCCGTCCTTGCCGACCGCGTTCTGCGGGTGGCCGACGGTCGCATCGTCGAGCAAGCGCGCAAGGGGACACCCGCCTATCTGCGCATGATCAACGAGTTGAGGGGCGGCAGCGGCCAGGTCCTGCCTGTTCGCCCCGAATATGTCCTCGCTTCGGAGAAACTCCCATGGAACTAGATATCGTGGATCTGTCACGCCTGCAGTTTGCGATGACGGCGCTCTACCATTTTCTGTTTGTCCCCCTGACGCTGGGCCTGTCGATACTGCTGGCGATCATGGAAACGGTTTACGTCATGACCAATCGCAAGATTTGGCGCGACATGACCAAATTCTGGGGTGTGCTGTTCGGCATCAACTTTGCACTTGGTGTGGCCACCGGCATTGTCATGGAATTCCAGTTCGGCATGAACTGGAGCTACTACAGCCACTACGTCGGTGATATCTTCGGTGCTCCCCTGGCCATTGAAGGGCTGATGGCCTTCTTCCTGGAAGCGACCTTCGTCGGCCTGTTCTTCTTCGGTTGGGACCGCATGTCGCGCATCGGGCACCTCATCGCCACTTGGTGTGTGGCCCTGGGCTCGAACTTCTCTGCTCTGTGGATTCTGATTGCCAATGGCTGGATGCAGAACCCCGTTGGGGCTGCGTTCAACCCCCAGACCATGCGCATGGAGATGACCGACTTCGCTGCAGTACTGACCAACCCCGTGGCACAGGCGAAGTTCGTGCATACTGTATCGGCCGGTTATGTGACCGCCGCCGTCTTCGTCCTGGGCGTTTCCGCGTGGTACGTGCTGAAGGGGCGTCATATCGAACTGGCCCGTCGATCCATGACGGTGGCCGCTTCCTTCGGCCTGGCCGCATCACTGTCCGTAGTGGTGCTGGGCGATGAAAGCGGTTATCTCACCACCAGCCACCAGAAGATGAAACTTGCCTCGATAGAAGGCATGTGGGAAACCGAAGCCGCGCCCGCCCCCTTCTCCATCATTGGCTTCCCCGATCAGGAAGCGCGCGAGACTCATTTCACCGTTCAGATACCCTGGGTCATGGGCCTGATCGGCACCCGTTCACTGACTACGGAGATCCCGGGCATCAATGATCTGGTCGTCGAGGCTGAATCAACCATCCGTCACGGCATACTGGCCTATGACGCGCTTGAACGCATCCGTTCCGCTGGCAATGGCACGGTCGACGGCGAGGCTGAGGCCATCTTCGAAAAGAATGGCTACGCCCTGGGATATGCACTGCTGCTCAAGCGCTATGTCGATGACCCACGGACGGCCACCGAAGAACAAATCCGGCAGGCAGCACTGGACACCATTCCACCGGTCGCGCCGCTGTTCTGGACATTCCGCGTGATGGTGTTCCTGGGCTTCTTCTTCATTGCGCTCATGACCACCTTCTTCGTATTGGCCGCGCGTCGTCGCCTAACCGCCCACCCATGGCTGCTGAAGGTGGCCGTGTTCTCCATTCCACTGCCGTGGATTGCCGCAGAGTTCGGCTGGATTGTGGCTGAACTTGGACGGCAGCCGTGGGTGATTGAAGGTGTGCTGCCCACCGCACTGGCCGTCTCCAACCTCGGCGCGAGCAGTGTGCTGCTGACGCTGCTTGGCTTCGTTGCCATTTACACCATATTGCTGGTGATCGAAGTGAAGCTGATGGTGAAGACCATTCGCAAAGGGCCACAGGTACACGGCGCCGAGCATCCGCGCTCGACCCTGCCCCGCGCTACGGCGGATGCGCCAATCGCGCCGCAACCCTCGCCCACTCATACCGCTTGACCCGAAAGGAGCAACCATGATTCTGCATGAACTGATTTCCTACGACACCTTGCGCGTCATTTGGTGGCTGCTGCTGGGTGTGTTGCTGATCGGCTTCGCCCTGACGGACGGCTTTGACCTGGGCGTGGGCACCCTGCTGCCCATAGTTGCCCACAACGACGTGGAACGCCGGGTGGTGGTCAACACCATCGGCCCCGTATGGGAAGGCAACCAGGTTTGGCTGATTCTGGGTGGCGGGGCAATCTTTGCCGCCTGGCCCCAGCTGTATGCCGTGTCCTTTTCCGGCTTCTACATAGCTATGTTCGCCGTCCTGTTCGCACTGATACTGCGACCCGTGGGCTTCAAATACCGCAGTGCCCGCGAAAGTGCCAAATGGCGTAACGGGTGGGACTGGGCGCTGTTCATTGGCGGCTTCGTGCCCTCGCTGATCTTTGGTGTTGCCATGGGCAACGTGCTGCAAGGCGTACCTTTCCGTATCACGCCTGATATGCAGATGTACTACGACGGCAGCTTCTTTGGCCTGCTCAACCCCTACGCCGTGGTATGTGGCCTTGTTTCCGTGATGATGCTGGTCATGCACGGTGCCGCCTGGCTGGTGCTCAAGACTGAGAACCCGGTAAGTGAACGCGCCCGACGCTGGGGCATCATGGCCGCGGTGGTCACCACCGTTCTATACGGCCTGGCCGGGTGGGCACTGGCGAGCTTTGTGGACGGATATCAGCTGACCAGCGAATTGGCCGCTAACGGCGCATCCAACCCGCTGTTCAAATCGGCTGCTGTGACCCCGGGCGCCTGGTTCGAGAACTACAGCAACCATGGCCTGCTGATGCTGGTACCCGCTCTGGGGCTGGGAGCTCCGTTGCTTGCCGCGCTGGCGCTCGCCGCGCGCCGACCATTGGCCGCACTGCTGTGCAGCGGTACCGCAATAGCAGCCATCATCGGCAGCGTAGGCGTTTCAATGTTCCCCTTCATCCTGCCTTCCAGCATCGACCCTTCTGCGAGCCTGACGGTATGGGATTCCTCCTCCAGCCACCTCACGCTTTTCATCATGCTGATTTGCGCGGTGATATTCATGCCCATCATTCTGGCTTACACCAGCTGGGTGTTCTCCATCCTGCGTGGCAAGGTGAAGGCGGACGACATCCGCAATGACAAAGGCCACGCCTACTGACCGGATTATTCAAAACAAGGGCCGAGCCCGGCCAAACTGAACACTGAACAGGAGATCAATATGTGGTACTTCGCCTGGATACTCGGATTATCCCTGGCAGCCAGCTTTGCCATACTGAACGCCATCTGGCTCGAAATACCAGAAGAGTGAAAGCCTTCGCTGCCGTCTCAGGAACGCGGGCGGGCGCTCAAAGAATCGGGCTGAGAATCGCGAGAACATTATTGCGAAGCCGATACAGCCAGCTCCACGCGTCCACATCCGCGCACTGCACCGCTCGGGACTTTGCGATGTACTCTTCCTGCCGCTGCCTGACTGCCAGTGTCAGCGGCACATCGTGGAACAGGATGTTGTTCTCGAAGTTCAGCTCGAAACTGCGGCGGTCCATATTGGCTGAACCAATCAGCGTGGTTTCGCCGTCTACCGTCAGGGTCTTGGCGTGGAGCAAACCGCCGACATACTCGTAAATGCGCACCCCTGCCTCCAGCAGTTCAGGATAGTAGCTTCGGCTTGCCGCAGCCACGAACGCACTGTCGTTGCGGGCCGGCAGCACAATCGTCGTTAGTACGCCCCGCCGTGCGCAGGCGCACAGTGCTGCCTGCATGGCAGCGTCGGGAACGTAATAAGGCGTCGTGATCACCAGTTCCCGGCGCGCACTGAACATCAGGGTCGCAAACAGTTCCGGCATGGCGGAATAATGGCTTTCCGGCCCCGTTCCAATCACCTGCGCCACCACTCCGCCTTCAAACTCGGGCACGGGCCGCTGCAAAAGTTCTTCGCAGTTCTCCTGTGAGCAGAGATACCAGTCTTCAAGAAAAAGTGCCTGATTCTGCCGGGCAACCGGCCCCTCAAACCGCAGCACCAGATCGACCCAGGGTGCGTACTTGGCCTTGACGGCAAACTCGGAGTCGGCACAGTTCTGGCTGCCACAATAGGTTATGGCACCATCAATAACCACGATCTTGCGGTGGTTTCTGACGTCAAGCCTGCCCTTCAGTATGCGGACCAGAACATTGCCTATGGACTGTGCCCGGCCCAGCTTCACTCCCGCCTGAGCCATCGCCGACCAATGCGGGCTGCGAATGAAATCCCTCGAGCCAAGGTCGTCGACAATGACGCGGCAGGCAACGCCACGCCGCGCGGCTCTGGCCACTGCTTCCGCCACTTTGCTGCCGTTTTTGTCGGCCAGCCAGATGTAGAAAAGGAGATGAACGTGCTCAGTCGCCGCATCGATATCCGTAACCAAAGCGTCGATCATCGTGTTCGAATCCTTGAACACCCGCGCCGAATTTCCACTGACGGGAGAGAAACCGCTAATAGACCTCGCGAGTGAAAAACCGGGCAGCGCGCCCACGGCACTCTGGACATAACGCTCGGAACCCGCCATTGCAAGCCGTTTCGGAGCCCCCGGCCGGCCTGCCAATTTTTCAGGTCGCACCTCGCCCAACATGAGATAGGCAAATGCACCCACGTATGGCAGGGCCATGATGAAGAGAATCCACGCAATACGCGAGGCGGGATCCCGCCGTGGCCGCAACAAAACCCGAACGGAAAGGCCGGCGATGATGAGAACGTGAATGATCAGCCACATGAGAGTGCCATGTTTATTGGAATATGAATTCGCACGGCTGACTGTAAAGCAAAGGCTCTTCATCATGAAGGGGGGACGATCGACATTCGCTAGACTTGTTTTTGCGAAGAACAGGTTTAACGGAAGTAATGCCGATGTCCCCACTGGATTCTATTCTAGGGCTGGAAGGCCTGCTCATAGAACAAGTCCAACGC
>JAJUFI010000129.1 GCA_029263795.1 Alcaligenaceae bacterium | reverse complement strand
CCGGATGTTGGCCTTTTTCGCGAGTGCGGACGGTGTTGGCGACGAGCTCGGCGAGTTCGAGCGTGGTGCGCAACGGCCGGGATTCGCGGCTAGCAACAATCGCCTTTGCAATCTGGAAAGCAAACCGTTCTTCGCCATAATTAGCTATGACCTCCTTTATCTCTTCCAAGCTGGCTTCAGCCAGCCATTGCGCGGCGGTGATACCGCTGCTCGTATCCATGCGCATGTCCAGCGGGCCTTCCCTCATGAAGGAAAAGCCGCGGCTGGCGTCGTCGATCTGAGGTGAGGACACGCCCAGATCCAACAGCACACCATTGACTTGCTCAATGCCCAGAGCGCCCAGATGTTCGGGCATGTCGCCAAAACCGCCGTGCACTACCCGTACACGCGGGTCGCGTTCACTTAAGGATTGCGCAACCTCGATTGCCTGAGGATCTTTGTCGAACACCACGAGCGTGGCTTCCGGGCCCAGCCGCTCCAGCAACAGGCGGCTGTGGCCGCCACGCCCAAAGGTGCCATCGACATACACCCCATTGAGCGGAGGTGCGACCGGCGCGGGCTGCGCCGAGCGGCCACGACGCTTGCCGAACGATGCGTTCAGCAATGCGTCCACGGCGGGCTCCAGCAGCACGGTACGGTGCACGAATTCCATAAAACCGCTCAGAAAGAAAATTGATCAAGGATGTCCGCCATGCCCTTGGCAAGGTCTTCTGCTTCACGACGCTGCAAGGTGACGGCATCCCAAAGCTCAAAATGCGCGCCCATGCCCAGCAGCATGACTTCCTTGCTGAGCCCGGCGGCACTGCGCAATTCGGGCGCAACGAGAATGCGCCCCGCTCCGTCGATATCGACGTCCTGAGCATTTCCCAACATGAGTCGCTGTAGTACACGCGCGCCCGCAGGCAAGCGGGCGATTTCTTCACGTTTGATTTCCCATACCGGACGCGGATAGACCAGCAGACACCCATCCGGATGGCGCGTAAGAGTCAGTTGGCCTTCACACTGGGTCGCAAGCGCGTCGCGATGCCGGGTCGGTATTGTCAACCGACCCTTCGCATCCAACGAGAGAGCGCTGCTACCCTGGAACAAGACCTTTCCCCCACTTTCGTGCACTTTATCCTACTTTCTCCCACTCTACGGTAAGCGGATAACACGGTCAAGCGCGAGTAGCGATTTTTTTCAATGACAACAAGCACTTAGCGGCGAAACCGAGGCCTCGTCGCGAGAAAAATCATATGTAAATCAAGGGATTGGGCGAGCTACTAAAGGAAGAACTTTAGATTCGCACTCGGGAAAGTCCCGAATGGTGTGGAAATGTGAGGCGAGTCTATAGGCCGGATTCTGTACGCCGGATGACCGGCGGGCAATCATTCATCTGGACGCGCCATTACTGACGCGTTCGTGCCATCTACCCGCATGCTCGGGCGGGCCGCCCTTCCGGCCACGAAGGCCGACGCATGCCTATTTGATGTTGCTCCGGGTAGAGGTTACCGCGTTTCACCCTGCAGCGTCGTGTTGGCGAACCAACACACAGTACGGAGTCGCCGTACCAGTGCCCCGGAAGGCCCCCGCCGCAGACTCGTCTCTGTGGCCCTATTCCTCGGCTTGACGACACGGATGTATCGCGACGCCGGACGGCTGTTAGCCGCTACCCTGCCCTGTGGAGTCCGGACCTTCCTCGATGCATGCGCACCGCGATTGCCCGACTCGCCCCACCCGGGCATTGTAACCTGCGACAATAGGGGCCTCCGGACCCACTTCCGTTTATTTCTTTCGCTGTAGCTGAATTCCTCCTCACGATGACCGTATCTCTGATCACGCTTACCAAGGTTCAACTGGCTTTTGGGCATCACGCCCTGCTGGATGGCGCCGACTTCAGCATTCTCCAAGGGGACCGCATCGGCCTGATCGGTCGCAATGGTGCCGGCAAGTCTTCCCTGCTGAAGATTCTTGATGGCCGCATCGAACCCGATGACGGCGAGATCATGCGCATGAGCGGCCTCACTGTCGCGACGGTGGAACAGGAACCGGAGCTGGACTCTCAGACCACCGTCATGGAAGTGCTTTGCGGCAACTACGTCGAGCGCGAGGACTGGCAGCGGCCAGCCATCGCCGGGGCCTTCATCGATCAACTGGGCCTGCAGGCCGACGCGAAAATCGAGGGCCTGTCCGGAGGCACACGCAAGCGTGTCGCACTTGCGCGGGCGCTCGCCGACCAGCCCGACCTTCTTCTGCTGGACGAACCCACCAACCATCTGGACTTCGACGGCATAATCTGGCTGCAGGAGAAACTCATCGAATCGCGCTGCACCCTGGTGGTCATTACACACGACCGCCGCTTCCTCGACGAAGTTGCCACGCGTATCGTCGAGCTGGATCGCGGTCACCTCTACAGCTTCCCGGGCAATTTTTCACAATGGCAGAGCCGCAAGGCGGAAATGCTCGAGGCCGAAGAGCAGCAGAACGCGCGCTTTGACAAGTTTCTCGCTCAGGAAGAAGTGTGGATACGCAAGGGCGTGGAGGCGCGCCGAACGCGCAATGAAGGGCGTGTGCGCCGCCTAGAACAATTGCGTCGCGAACGCGCCGCGCGCCGGGAACGCTCCGGCAACGTGCGCATGTCGGTGGCGGAAGGGGCGCGGTCCGGCAAGCTAGTGGCCGAACTGCAGAATGTAAGCCATCAATATGGGGATCGCGTCATTGTGCGCAATCTGTCCACCACGATCATGCGCGGCGACCGGATTGGTTTCATTGGTCCGAATGGCGCCGGGAAGACAACCCTGCTGCGCATCATCCTGGGCGAACTCAAACCGGACAGCGGCACCGTACGGCACGGAACAAACCTCACCATCGGCTATTTCGATCAGATGCGAGCCCGCCTGGATGAGAACGCCACATTGGCAGAAACCATCAACCCGGGCAGTGAATGGGTGGAGATTGGCGACCAACGCAAACACGTCATGAGCTATCTGGAGGACTTCCTGTTTTCGCCTGCGCGGTCTCAGTCGCCGGTATCTTCCCTTTCCGGGGGAGAACGTGCCCGTCTGGCGCTCGCCAGAATGTTCGCCCGCCCCAGCAATGTGCTGGTGCTCGACGAACCCACCAACGATCTGGATATCGAGACACTCGAATTGCTCGAAGAGCTGATACAGGACTACAGCGGCACCGTACTGCTGGTCAGCCACGATCGAGCCTTCCTCGATAACGTTGTCACCCAGACGCTGGTGGCCGAAGGTGACGGTGTGTGGGGTGAGTACGTGGGCGGCTATGAGGATTGGCTCGCCCAGCGAAAGCCGGTGGAAGTGGAACCGGTCCGCTCAGCCCCTGCGGTTACAGCATCGGAAGCCAAGCCAGCTGCAGCGTCTCGTCCACGCAGCGGGCGCAGCCGGCTTAGCAACTGGGAAGCGAAAGAACTGGAGACCCTGCCCGACACCATCGCGGAAGTGGAAGCCCAGCAGGCGGCCTTGACGGCCGAGTTGTCCAGCCCTGAGCTCTACCAGCAAAGACCGGAGCGCGCCAAGGAAATTCAAGACGAGTTGGCCGCCCTGGAACGGAAACTGGAAGCGCTGTTCGAGCGCTGGGAACTATTGGAAGCCAAGCGCGCCGAAAGCTGAAACAGGCACAGCTGAAGGCCGATGCTGAATGAGCCAAAGCAGAGCTGACTGACGCTGAACGAACCAAAGCGAAGCGGGCCGGCGCTGAATGAGCCAAAGCGGAGCCGGCCGCGCGTGGCCTCAGGCCCGACGTACGCTCCAGCCCAACTCTTCACCCGCAGCCAGAGGAATGAGTTCATCGTCACCCAGAGGGACCGCCTCCGGAATGTTGAAGCTGCGTTTCTCCAGGGTCAGCGTACCTGTGTTGACGGGCAAGCCGTAAAAGGCGGGCCCGTTCAGGCTGGCAAATGCCTCGAGCTTGTCCAGCCTGCCCGCCTTCTCGAAGGCAGTGGCGTAAAGCTCCATGGCATGCAGCGCGGTGTAGCAGCCGGCGCAGCCACAAGCATGTTCCTTGCGGCCACGTGCGTGGGGCGCACTGTCAGTACCAAGGAAGAAGCGGGGTGAGCCACTGGTTGCCGCCTCCACCAGTGCTTTCCTGTGGAGTTCACGTTTTAGTACCGGCAGGCAATACCAGTGCGGACGCAGGCCGCCCTGGAAGATGGCATTGCGGTTGTACAGAAGGTGATGCGCAGTGATCGTGGCGGCAATGGGGCCTTCAGCCTGGCTGACGTAATCCACACCTTCCTTGGTGGTCAGATGCTCAAACACAACCTTGAGCTCAGGGAAACGCTTGCGCAAGGGAATCATCACACGGTCAATGAACACGGCCTCCCGGTCGAACAGGTCGACCTCCGGGTCCGTCACTTCCCCATGGACCAGCAAGGGCATGCCGATGTCCTGCATGGCTTCCAGCGCGTCAGTGCAACGCCCGAGCAGATCGGTCACACCGGCATCCGAGTTGGTGGTGGCACCTGCAGGATAAAGCTTCACGGCATGGATGACGCCGGTGGCATGAGCCCCGCGAATTTCATCCGCCGGGGTATTGTCCGTCAGGTATAGAGTCATCAACGGTGTGAAAGATTGGGCCGGCAAACCGGCCTTGAGCAAGGCGTCGAGAATTCGCTCTCGGTACTCCAGCGCCTGTTCTCCCGTGGTGACGGGTGGCTGCAGGTTGGGCATGACAACGGCCCGCTGAAACTGCCTGGCCGTGTCGGCGATGACTGATTCCAGAGCAGCACCATCTCTCAGGTGCAGATGCCAGTCGTCAGGGCGAATGATGGTGAGCGTTTGAGGTGTGGGTTCGGACATATGATCAATCTACTATTGAGGCGAGACGCCGGCCAGAGGCATGCTGCGTTCGACCAGGCGCACGAACATGGCGCTGCCTTGCGGAATCACGTCGTCATTGAAATCGAAGGCAGCATTATGCAGCACCCGCCCTTCTTCCGCGCCGCCCTGGCCAAGGCGGAAGTAAGCGCCGGGGCGCTGCTGCAACATAAAGGAAAAGTCTTCCGAGCCCATTGAGGGCACCAGGTCACCCACCACGTTTTCCTCGCCAAACAGTTCACGTGCGACGTCGACAACCAGTTCTGCGTGATGAGGCGTGTTGATGGTGGCAGGGAACAGACGCTTGTAAATGAGGTTTATCTTGGCCTGGAAAGCGGTGGCAACGCCTTCCACGATCTCCTGCATACGCTTGATCACCTGCTCCTGAACAACGGGACTGAAAGTCCGGACGGTCCCTACCATGGTGGCGGTATGGGGTATGACGTTCATTGCGTCCAGACTGCCGGCATTCACCGCTGCAATCGTCAGCACGGCTGCGTCCGGCGCAGGAATATTTCTGGAAACAATGGTCTGCAAGGCGTTGATCAGCTGCGCAGCAATAACGACGGGGTCGTTCGTCTGGTAAGGGTGCGCACCATGGCCGCCCCGCCCCTCAATGCGTATTTCAAAGGAATCGGCGGCCGCCATCATCGGCCCTGGGTTCACGCCTATCACCCCAGGAGGCAGACCAGGCCAAGTATGCATGGCGTAAATGGCATCGCAGTGGAAGCGCTCGAACAGGCCATCGTCGAGCATGGCCTGCGCACCCCCCAGCCCTTCTTCCGCCGGTTGAAAAATGAGGACGACACGGCCGTTGAAATTGCGGGTTTCAGCCAGATAGCGGGCAGCGCCCAACAGTACAGTGGTATGGCCGTCGTGGCCGCAAGCGTGCATGATTCCCGGACAACAGGAGGCGTGAGGTACGCCCGAGGACTCATGAATGGGTAGAGCATCCATGTCTGCCCGCAGCCCCACCGTCAGACCCGAATCGGTGCGTTTGCCTTCAAGCACGGCCACTATGCCGGTCCGGCCTATGCCGGGATGGACCTCGTAGCCGTATTCGCGCAGGTGCCGCTCAACCAAGGCCGCCGTGCGGGTTTCCTGAAACCCAAGTTCAGGATGAGCGTGAATGTCACGACGGAGTTCACGGAGCTCCGGATGGTAGGCGGAGATGGCCTTCAGTACATGTTGATACGACATTCTTCTGAGAACCCTGCACAATCTACGTATGAGCGCATAGCCGGTACATTAACATAGCTCACAGCCGGCCCTCATGTACGCCTAAAGCGGTATTCCCATGGCACAATCCCACAAGGCGCTGGTGCAGAGATTTCTATCGAGTTATGCTGCACCCCTCGCATACTCGTTCAACAACTTCAGTCAGGAGCCCCCTTTCTATGGCAACGTCGCAAAAAACCGCTCGCAAGCCCAATGCAGCATTCATGAAACCCCTTACGCCGAGCGCCACCCTCGCAGCCGTGATCGGTTCGGAACCCCTTCCCCGCACTGAAGTCACCAAGAAAATCTGGGAATACATCAAGAAACACGATCTGCAAGACCCGAAGAACCGTCGCAACATCAATGCCGACGACAAGCTGCGTCCGCTCTTCGGTAAAGATCAGGTTTCCATGTTCGAACTCACCAAGCTGGTCAGCGCGCACCTGAAATAAGCGTCCGCCAGACCTTTTCCGGGTACGCTTGGTACCCACAAGAAAAACGCTGACCCGCAAGAGTCAGCGTTTTTCTTATGATCTTCAATCCGGTTCCGCTGCAGCCCCAGGTGGCATATCGTCCGAGCAACCTTGAGCTCTTCAGCAGGTGGCATATGGAGCGAGCGACCGCGAGCTCAAAAGTGAGCACCCTTCAGACCAGATACGAGCCCGGCAACTGGGACTTGAGCTTTAGGAATCAGAAATCAGCGTTGGGAGTATTGCCGGCGAAGAGAGCAAGCCAGCCCTTGGCAATACGGTAAACGACCCACACAAGCGCCACCAGCCCCGTAAGCCAGCCTATGAAGATGAAGGTGGCCAGGCCGCTGAGCACAAACCACAGCAAACCCCACCAGAACGTCTTGAGCACCCAGTCGATATGGGGCGCGTAAATGGTGCCTGCAGCATCCGAACGCTTCAGGTAGGCAAGCACGACAGCGGCGATGGTGGCCACCCCGAAAAACCCGGCGCTGATCAGACCAAGAGAGAAAAGCCCGTATATCAGATGGGTGAGCTTGCGCAGGTTCAAGCCGTCAGTGGGTTCGGGCGAGGGAAAGACATGCGACATAAGAGAGGGTCTCCCTGTGAATCACTCAGGTACCGCAATGCGGTACGAAATCAGCATTTTAGCCGATTCCCGCTTTTCCAAAGACAAAACCCCACCCGATGGAATCGGGTGGGGTATTGCGGGATAAGTGCCTGACGATGACCTACTTTCACAGACGTCCGTCCACTATCATCGGCGCTAAGGCGTTTCACGGTCCTGTTCGGGATGGGAAGGCGT
>JAJUFI010000174.1 GCA_029263795.1 Alcaligenaceae bacterium | reverse complement strand
TGGAGCTGCTGGCCCGCAAAGGCGGTGAATTGGCCCGCCGTGCGCGCGATCTGGATTTCATGGTGCACGAATGTGAAAGCGCCATGGCTGTCAGCCGCTTCCTGCTGTCGCGGCGCAGCCAATACGATGTGATGCATGCACAGACAGCCAACATGATGACCTGGCTCGCCCTGCTGCGCCCCTGGCTCAAGACGCGGGTCGTGTTTACGCGGCGTACCGCCTTTCCCCTGCGCAAGAATGAGTCGCGCAATGCGTGGAAGTGGCGGCAGGCAGATGCCCTGGTGGCCATCAGCGATGCAGCAGCGGCGGAGCCACGCCGCCTGGGGTTGCGGGTTGCCGTCATTCCCAGTGCAGTGGAAATCCAGCCGCTCAATGCCGAGCATCTTCTGGCGTTCTCCAGCCAGCACGGGCTGGAAGGAAAGCGTGTGCTGGCCACGGCTGCAGCACTGACGGAAGAAAAAGACCCTCTGACCCTGATTCGTGCCGTGCACGAACTGGCTGCGAATAGACAGGATTTTGTCTTCCTGCATTTGGGTGCGGGCGGCAGCCAGGAGGAACCCGCGCGCCAGCTGGTTGGTGAACTGGGCCTGGAATCGGTGTATCGCTTCGCCGGCTTCCATGACAACGTCGAGAACCTGTACCGGCTGATGGATTTGTTCGTATTGTCCTCCCGCTACGAGGCCTTGGGCAGCAGTGCGCTGGATGCCTTTGCCTATGGGGTGCCGGTTGTGGCCACCCGGGCAGGTGGGCTGGCAGAGTTGCTTGCCGATGGCCGGGGCCTGCTCAGCGATGTTGGCGACCCGGTCGCACTCGCGGAAAACATGGCTCGGGTACTGGATGACCCGGCTTTGCGCGCAACCATGGTTGAAAGGGCTGCGGCCTATGTGCAGCGCGAACACGACCCCGCAGCGATGGCGGAGAAATACCTGGCCATATACAAGGGCTACGAGGGTTCAGCACTCTGAGTATTGTTACAATAAGTAACTTACGTCGGAAGTTACTTCCAAACTAGCCCTTTGTTCAAGCCTTATCAAAATCTTGCCAAGGGTTAGACTTGGTGAGCATTTCTTCATGCTGGGTCGTATGTGCACCCTGTTTCAGTCCAAGGCAGCAATGCAGGGGCGCGGTGCCATGCCGCATTCCCTCGTTCGAGGTTCTTGCTTCACAGCCGCTGCCACGGTAATCAGGTGTCGGGACCTCTCCTGTTTCTTTGACGGATTATTGATTCTATGAACTGGTTTAACCGTCTGACGATACGGATGAAGCTGATTCTTGGCTTCATAGTCGTCGCTCTCATTGCCGGAATCATTGGAGCAGTGGGTGTGGCAACCACTCAGCGCATGCACGGCATGGCTGAGCACTTGTATGAGTTCGAGCTGCAGGGCCTGTATCAGGTGGGCCGCGCGGATGCCGAGCTGCGTTCCGCGGGCCGTGCGCTGCGCGGCGTCATGCTCGCGCAGACGGAAGCCGATCGTGCCAACGCCATCCGCCAGCTCCAGCAGCATTTCCGTAGCCTGGAATCCATCGGGAAGACAGCCGGCCAATACTTCGTAACGGAAACGGGCCAGCGTGAATACGCGCAAATGCAGCGGCTGGTCACCAGCTACGAAGCTTCCGCCAATAAGGTGGTGGAGCAAATTCGTCAGAATTACTTCGGCTCGCAGACCAAGGCAATGCAGATTCTGGTTCAGGAAGCTCGCCCGGCGGGAGACGCTGCCGAGAAGGCCATCGCCGAAATGCTGCAGCGCAAGCTTACCAATGCTGAGAGCTTCAATGCTGCCATTGATGCCGAGGTCCAGCGAGCGGTCATCTTTGCCGGTATTCTGACACTGTTTGGCGTCATCCTGGCGGTTGTGCTGGGAATCCTGCTGGCACGTTACATCTCGCGCCGCCTGGGTGGTGAACCGGCTGAAGTGGCCGGCGTAGCAGCAGCCATTGCCAAGGGCGACCTCACCGTTCACATCAACACCGAGGGCATAGCCTCCGACAGCATCATGGCCAACGTGGCCGCCATGCAGGCGTCGCTGCGGCGCCTTGTGGGTTCGGTGCTGGAATCTTCGCGCAGCATTGCCAGCGGCGCCAGCCAGATTGCCGCCGGCAACACCGACCTTTCCCAGCGCACTGAAGAGCAGGCAGCCAACCTGACGGAAACAGCTTCCGCCATGGAAGAGCTGGCAGGCACAGTGAAGAACAATGCCGATGTCGCTCGTCAGGCCGCTCAGCGCGCCATGGCTGCAAGCCGCTCGGCAGAAAACGGTGGCCAGGTGGTCGACAACGTGGTGCAGACCATGGCGGGCATTACCGAGTCGTCCAAGCGCATTGTTGACATTATCTCCGTCATCGACAGCATCGCCTTCCAGACCAATATCCTGGCTCTGAACGCTGCTGTGGAAGCCGCACGCGCCGGCGAGCAGGGCCGCGGCTTTGCGGTAGTGGCCGGCGAAGTTCGCAGCCTGGCACAAAAATCTGCCGCTGCTGCGAAGGACATCAAGGAACTGATCGACGACAGCGTCGAAAAGATCAACGACGGTAGCAAGCTGGTGGACGAAGCCGGCCAGACCATGGACGGCATTGTTGCCGAGGTCAAGCAGGTCACCGACCTCATTAGCGAGATCAGCGCCGCCACATCAGAACAGACGTCGGGCATTTCGCAGGTGAACGACGCCGTGCTGCAGCTTAGCGACGTCACCCAGCAGAATGCCGCCCTGGTGGAACAGTCGGCAGCCGCTGCCGACAGCCTGAACGATCAGGCCAAGCGTCTGGTCGAGCTGGTCAGCGTGTTCCGTCTGAGCGCCAGCCAGGCCCACGGCAAGGAATCGAACAACGTCATTTCCGTGCCGCCCGCCACCATTGAAGACGGCGTACGTCGGTCTCGTCCGGCTTCCCATGCTTCGCGTCCGGGCGCTGCGCCGGGTGGTCAACGTGACACTGCAGCGGCAGCGGATACCAGAGCTGAGGCTCCCAGCAGGCCCGCGCCCAAACCTGCTGATCGTCCGGCGGAAAGGCCGGCGCTGGGTGCCAAGCCGGCCGCACTGTCTGCAGCTACGGCCACCGCTGGGTCGGCCACTTATGGCCCGGGTACTTCCAAGGAAGACGACTGGGAAGAGTTCTGATCCCCGGGGAACGGCAACTCAAGAGTTTGATCAAGCCCTGCCCGGCAAGGGCAGGCGGGTTTCGAACTTGCTGCGTTGAACTGCGAAAAACGTGCGCACATTGCGCACGTTTTTTTTTGACGTGAACAGCCGGTGCGCGAGCGCGTTGTACGAAGGCATGTCAGGCAGTTGAAGAATCAGGATGAAGTCCGGCCCGGTTGATACCCGGTACACCTGCTGAACAGCGGGGTCGGAGATGATGGCTGCCTCGAACGAATCCAGTTCTTCGGCCGTCTGAACGTCCAGCGTGATTTCCACGATTGCCGACAGCCCGGCGCCCAGCTTTTCGGGAGCAAGAATTGCCACTTCCCGGGCGATATAGCCCAAAGAGCGCAGCCGCTTCACACGTCGGAAGCAAGTTGGCGGGGATGCATGCACCTTTTTGGCCAGTTCCTGGTTGGTGAGCGAGCTGTCATTCTGCATAGCATCGAGAATGCGCAGGTCAAGATCATCCAGAGCGGAAAGTGGGTCGATATCAGACTCTGTCATTGTGGAATCTTATTTCATATAAAATGAGTTGATGAAATTAAACTATATAGATATAAAGAACCGATCAAATATTCCATGTGCGGATAAAAATAGAAAACATATTTCTTAGTTGAGCCTACACAATGGGCACTGTGTTTGGCAATACCGTATCGGAGAGAACAAATGTGTGGAATCGTTGGTGCAGTGGGAAAACGCGACATCACCCCCATTCTGCTCGAGGGGCTGAAACGCCTGGAATACCGCGGCTACGACTCCTGCGGTGTTGCGGTGCATGTCGACGGTGAATTGAAACGTGCGCGCAGTACACAGCGCGTTGCAGAATTGGTGGAACAGGTCAGTCAGGAAGGCCTTACCGGCTATACCGGCATCGCCCACACCCGTTGGGCGACCCATGGTGCGCCCGCCACTCATAACGCTCATCCACACTTTTCTGGCAAGAACGGGTCACCCCGCATTGCTCTGGTTCACAACGGTATTATCGAAAACCACGACGAGCTGCGCGCCGAACTGCGCCAAGTTGGCTACGTATTCGAAAGTCAGACGGACACTGAAGTGATTGCCCACTTGGTGGATCACCTCTACGACGGCGATCTCTTCCAGGCCTTGCAACAGGCCGTCAAGCGGCTACACGGGGCATATGCCATTGCCGTCTTCTGCCGCGATGAGCCGCACCGGGTGGTGGGAGCCCGCCAGGGTTCGCCTCTGGTGGTTGGACTTGGCGATGGGGAAAATTTCCTGGCTTCCGATGCGCTCGCCCTGGCGGGCACGACCGACCAGATTATCTATTTGGAAGACGGCGACGTGGTGGACCTGCAGCTGGCGCGCGTGTGGGTAGTTGACGCGGATGGCCGCCCTGTGGACCACAAGGTGCATACCGTGCACTTGCACACCGCCGCCGCCGAACTCGGGCCATACCGCCATTACATGCAGAAGGAAATCTTCGAGCAGCCCCGCGCGGTGGGCGACACATTGCAGGACATCGACAGCGTCACCCCGGAATTGTTCGGCGACGGTGCATACAAGGTATTCAAGGAAATCGATCGTGTACTAATACTGGCCTGCGGAACCAGCTATTACGCCGGCCTGACCGCTCGCTACTGGATAGAGGCAGTGGCCAAGCTGCCGGTAGATGTGGAAATCGCCAGCGAATACCGCTATCGCGAAAGTGTGCCCAGCCCCCGCACACTGGTA
>JAJUFI010000159.1 GCA_029263795.1 Alcaligenaceae bacterium | reverse complement strand
TTACGGGCCAACATCGGCCCAGCCTCGTGTGATGCCGGGGCCTTCTGCAAGACCGAAGTCAGCGTCTCCAAGACATCGTCATTGGCCAGATCCAGCCCCGCCGAATTCTGCCGCACGGGCCCATACAGCGCTCGCGGTAGAGGAATTGCAGGGTGAGGAAGACCCATCGAGCCTTCCTGGCGGGCCAGCTCTTCGATGGATTCCACCGGGTCTTGCACCAAGGACTCAATGGGGACGGAAGCATCCGCCACCCGGTTCACAAAAGAGGTATTGGCACCGTTCTCAAGCAGCCGACGCACAAGGTAGGCCAGCAAAGTCTCATGAGTGCCGACCGGTGCATAGATGCGGCAGGGCCGCCCTGCCCCCCCGCGAAGCGAGCCCACCACCTGTTCATATAGGGCCTCACCCATGCCATGCAGGCATTGAAACTCGTATTGTCGCGGATGCCAGTCCTTCGGCCCGGCCAACTCGTAAATCGTTGCCAAAGTCCGGGCGTTGTGGGTGGCGAACTGAGGGTAAATCTGCTCAGGGGCGGCGAGCAGTTTGCGGGCGCAGGCGATGTAGGAAACATCGGTGTACATCTTACGTGTATACACGGGATACCCTTCCATACCGTCCACCTGGGCGCGTTTGATTTCCGTATCCCAGTATGCGCCCTTGACCAGACGTATCATCAGCCGACGCCCGCTGCGGCGGGCCAGGTCAATGAGGTAATCCACCACCTGGGGGCATCGTTTCTGGTACGCCTGGATGACAAAGCCCACCCCTTGCCAACCGCGCAATTCCGGTTCAAAGCAGAGCCGTTCCAGAAGGTCGAGGGAAAGTTCCAGGCGGTCGGCTTCTTCAGCATCAATATTGAGACCGATGTCATAGTCTTTGGCCAAGCGCGCCAGGCCGAGCACGGTGGGGTAGAGCTCGCCCATCACCCGATCGACTTGCGCGCGAGAATAACGTGGGTGCAGGGCCGACAGCTTGATGGAAATGCCCGGCCCTTCGTACACACCCCTGCCCGCCGACGCCCTGCCTATGGCATGGATAGCCGTTTCGTAATCGCGCAGATAGCGCTGTGCATCAGCAGCGGTCATGGCCGCTTCACCAAGCATGTCATAGGAATAGCGGAAGCCTTTTGCTTCCATCGGGCGGGCATTTTCCAGTGCCTCAACGATGGTTTGCCCCGTGACGAACTGTTCACCCATCATCCGCATCGCCATGTCTACCCCCTTGCGGATCAGGGGCTCGCCGCCTTTGGCGACCAGCCTGCCCAGTGCTGCGGACATGCCCGCTTCACTGTGCGTCGACACAAGCTTGCCCGTCAGCATGAGGCCCCAGGCCGCCGCATTGACGAATAGCGATGGCGCGCGACCCAGATGTTCCTTCCAGTTGCCGTCGCGAATCTTGTCACGTATGAGGGCATCTCGCGTGGCTTGGTCCGGAATGCGCAGCAGCGCCTCGGCCAGACACATGAGTGCCACCCCTTCCTGGGATGAAAGTGAGAATTCCTGTAGCAGCCCCTGCACCAGGCCGGATCGACCAAAGCCTGCCTTGCGCTGGCGAAGCCTGCGTGTGATCTCCAGCGCCAGTTCATGACTGTGCGCGGCAGCTTCCGGCGCCAGCCTGGCTTCCTGAACCAACTGGGGAACCAGTTCGGTTTCAGGGCGCCGCCACGCAGCAGTGATGGCCCTGCGCAGCGGTGAACGCTGGATCAATGGCGTGATTTCAGCAAAACAACGCGCTGGGTGATCGACGGAATCGGCTGCGGGGCCGGAAGAAACTGCTGACATGAAGCTGCTCCCACATGAACGTGAAGTAGGAAAATGGACCTACGTTCGTATAATGGTATGGCTTTGGCAGACTAATTTTTCGCTATTTTTTGCCACCTAAATAGATGAACATTCAATGAGAGAAGATGCTTCTGGGCTCGACAGAATCGACGTGGATATTCTTGACCTGCTGCAACGCGACGGCCGGATGCCCAACACCCGCCTTGCAGAAGCTGTGTCGCTTTCTCCAACCGCGGTATTGGCCCGGGTACAACGCCTGACGCGTGAACAATACATTCTGGGCTACGAAGCACGATTGAATCCCAGGAAGCTGCAGGCGGGGCTGCTGGTCTTCGTCCAGGTATTGCTGGACCGCAGTGGGCTGAATGTTTTTGACGAGTTCAAGGCGGCTGTGCAAGTGCGCCCTGAAATCATGGAGTGCCACATGGTGGCGGGTGGTTTTGATTACCTGCTGAAAACGCGTCACGCCGACATGGAGGCCTACCGTGAATTCGCCGGCAAGGTGCTGTGGGAACTGCCCGGTGTGCGGGAAACACGCAGCTTTGCCGTGATGGAAGAAGTCAAGGAATCCGTGCGGCTGGACATCCGGCCTGGCAGGCTGCTGGGCTGAAGTCGGGAAAACAGGCCTGGCCTGCGCAGTACGCCCGGCGATCAATCCTGAAAGAAGGCCGGCGGGGCTGCCATGATCAAAAAACCCTGCCGCCAGGCATGGCGACCGGCCTGCAGGGTCCAGCGGCCGCTTGCCGGCCAGTGCGCTGATTCTCTTACTGAGCGATGGCTTCCAGAGCGATGTCCAGAGTGACTTCATCGCTCACACCAGGGGCGTACTTGCCTGCGTTGAACGCCGTGCGGGAAATCACAGCCGTGGCGTTGGCGCCGATGGCATCCTTCTTCAGCATGGGGTGAGGGCCGTTGAAGAAGGAGGTGACGGTCAGCGTCACGGGCTTGGTGACGCCCTTGATGGTGAGGTCGCCCTCAATGCTGACGGGTTTGTCCCCTTCGAACACAACCTTGGTGGACTTGAAAGTCGCGGTCGGATACTTAGCGGTATCCAGGAAATCTTCGCCCTGAATATGACCGTTGAAAATCTCGCTGCCCGTGCTGACCGACTTCATGTCGATAGTGACGTCAACCTTTGCTTCTTTCGCTTCCTTGTCGAGCACCACCGTTCCTGTGGTCTTGTCAAAACGCAGAATCTGTTTGGACAAGCCCATGTGGTTGTACGAGAAGCGAGGGAAGGTGTGGTTGGAATCGACCACATAGGTTTGGGGAGCAGCCATGGCCGAGCCGGCAAAGAATGCTGCAAACGCAGCGGCGATCAGTGTTTTTTTCATATTCCTGTTCCTTGTTATGAATGTAAAAGGGAGTGGGATAAAGCTCAGGGTGTGGCAACAAACTTAAAGCGAACTTCGATTTCATTGGCAACAATGCTGAAGTCCTTCCATTGCCCTTCGCCAATGCCGAAATCCGCGCGCTGCAGGGGAAAACTGCCTTCAAAAACTCCCTTGCCTGCCTCTTCCTTGAAGCTGAATGGTACGGTTATGGGCCGGGTGTTTCCCTTGATGCTGAGCTCACCGGTGACCTCATAACGACCTTCGCCCACGGGCTTGACCCCTGTTGATGTAAAGCTTGCCACCGGATGCTGGCCCAGGGCTAGCCACTCGTCTTTCTTCAGTTCGGCATTGGCATCGGGGTAACCGGCGTCGATGCTGGCCAGCGCAACTTCAATGCGCACTTTCGCGGATTCAGGCGAGGCCGGGTCGAACAGCAGTTCGGGCGCCTTCAGCTCACCGAAACTGCCATCCATCTTGACGTTCATCTGGCTATAGCCAAAAGCCAGTGAGCTGGACTCGGGCTCAAGGGCCGTATAGGTGGCCGCCTGAGCAGCCCCCGAGAGCCCCAGGGCCGCGACCAGAGCCAACGGTGCAAAAAACGACGTTCTCATCAGTGATTCCTCGGTGGTTTGCAGACTGTGGAGAGACACTGGGCTCGCCACACTGACAATCAGTTAAAGACCCGCTACGGCCCCAGTAGTTCCATCCGGCGCTTGCCGACTTTTACTGCCAAACATTCATGCTGCGGGACGTCCGGGCCACATGCGCGCCAGCAGACCGTCTTTCTTGATGTAGTGGTGATGCAGAGCCGCGGCAATATGCCCCAGTACCGTGGCCGCCAGCACATAGTTCAACACCATATGGGCTCCCTGCAGGAAGTTGCCCAGTTCCTGATTCTTGGCCACCAGATCAGGGAGTTGCCATACGCCGAGCCAAACCACGGGCACACCTTGAGCTGAACTGGCAAGCCAGCCCGTGGCCGGCACGGCAACCATCAGCACATACAGAACCAAATGCCCAAGACATGCCGCCAACCTGCCAAAGGGTGTGGTATCGCCAGGCAAAGCCGGTGCGCGATGTGTCAGCCGCCACACCACCCGCAAAACGACAAGGCCCAGCAAAGCCATGCCAGCCCACTTGTGCCAGGCAATCAACTTGAGCTTGTTGGGCGAAAACGGCAGCCCTTCCACATAAAACCCGAGGACAAAGGTTGCCGTAAGACCGATGGCCATCAACCAGTGAAGGAATATCGCTGTATTGGTGTAGCGCTGAATCATTTACCGGCTTCCTGTGGGCTGAGTTGACTTGCTGTGGAGGGGACTAGACCACCTCGTCCGCAAAATGTATCTGCCTATTGTATTTAAAAGAAATATGAGGAAAAACACACAAGAACGGCTAAACTAATTCCATATTTGGAACAAGGAGCCGTGATGTCCACGCTCAAGCTCCACGCCAACGACCTGATTCTTTTTGCTCACGTCATAGACGCAGGAAGTTTTACACGCGCGTCAGAACTGACGGGTCTGCCCAAGTCAACGCTTTCCCGGCGCTTGTCAGACCTGGAAGACGAGCTGGGCGAACGGCTGATGCAGCGCAGTACACGCCGGCTGGTTCTCACTGACTTTGGTGAGAGCATACTGGAACACGCGCGCCGGCTCTCGGACGAAGCCGAAGCCGCTGCTGCGCTGGCTCACCATCGGCAAGCCACCCCATATGGTACTTTGCGCGTATCCCTTCCGCCGGAGTTCCGGGAACTCGCCTTCGTGGAAGTTGTGACCGAATTCACCCGGCGCTACCCCCATGTGCGCCTGGAGCTCGACCTTTCTCCTCGTCGCGTCGATCTGATTGCTGAACGCTTTGACGTGGCCGTGCGCGCGGCCGGCCAGCTTCCGGACGATAGCTCGCTGGTCGCCCGTCGCATCACCACCCAGTACAACCACCTATACGCCAGCCCGCGCTATTTGAAACGGCTTGGATACCCACAGACCCCTGCCGACCTGCTAGACCACACCGGCCTGGTACTGGTGACCAGCGGTGGGGAACAACAGCACTGGCGGCTTACCCGTGGCAGCGAGCACTGGGATGGCCTGCCGGTGAACACTCTTTCCGCCAACTCCCTTGGGCTTCAACAGGAATTGGCCGCCCAGGGGCTGGGCATAGTCGCACTGTCAGCCAGGTTTGCCCAGCCCCTGGTGGAGGCCGGCCGGCTTGAACGTGTGCTGCCGGACTGGTGTCTGCCGGAAACCGCCATCTGGTGCGTGACGCCAGGGCGCCGTCTGCTTCCGCAGCGCACCCTGGCCTTCATTGAAGTGCTCAAGGAAGTACTGGCCGATTGCTGAGCCAGCGGTATTCCAACTGCATGGCCACTACGTCGGCAGTGGGCCGGCCGTAATACACGGCGATTGCTTCCAAGTTCTCGTCTAGCGCCTGCATGGCCGCGGTGTTTGTCAAAGAAGATGTCCGTTTTCTTCAGGCTACATGCTCTAAATTTCGCTGTGCGTGAGTGCTCTGCTTTTCGGGGTTGAGCCAGACCTCGGCGGCGGGTCGCCAATCGCGTGTCGGACGTCCTTTCCAGCGC
>JAJUFI010000036.1 GCA_029263795.1 Alcaligenaceae bacterium | reverse complement strand
GCAGCAGGCATGATGTCCTTGGGTGCCTGGGGCATGCCGTGCAGGGGGCCAAGCCACTGGCCCTGGCTCAGCAGCTCGTCGAGCCGCCTGGCTTGCTGCCTGAGATCGTCGGGATCCTGCATGGCCACCAGCGCGTTCACGCGCGGATTCACTTTTTCTATGCGGCCCAGGAATGCATCCATGGTTTCCAGACACGATATCTTGCGGTCCCGGATGGCAGTGGACAGGGCCACAGCGTCAAGGTCGCAAGGGCTGCTGGACAGAGAGCTTGAAATGTTCATTTGGGAACCGGAATTCTTCATGTTGGCGAGCTTAGACAGCTGCACGGATTGCAACAACTATAATTTTTTCAAGGGTGGATTGCGTTTTATGCAACTCGTGGAGGAGATATGCCGGGGCAATATTTGCAGGAAACTTCATTGAGGTATTTCCTGGAAGTGGTGAAGTGCGGTTCCATCAGGGAGGCCGCAGAGCGCCTGTTTGTGTCCAGTTCTGCCGTGAGCCGGCAAATCTCCGCGCTGGAGGAAAATCTGGATACGCAGTTGTTCGAGAGACGTCCGCGCGGCATGGCTCTGACTGCGGCTGGGGAAATACTGGCGATGCATGCCCGCCGGCTCGACCTGGAAACGGGCCGTGTGGTTTCAGAGATTCAGGCGCTCAAGGGTTTGCGCAAAGGCATGGTGCGCGTGGCAACGTCTTCCGGCTTCTCCCTTGAGTTCCTGCCGTCAGCAATTGCGCGTTTCCAGCGTGAATATCCGGGCATCCAGTTTCAAATGCGTGTCTCGACAAGTGCTTCTGTGACTGCTGCCGTATTGCGCGGTGACGCGGATATCGGGCTGACGTACAGTCGCGCAGCTGAGCGGGATATCAGCGTGGCATTCCAGCAGGCTGCGCCCGTCATGGTCATCATGACGCCGGGCCACCCCCTGGCGAGTTTTGAGTCTCTGAAACTCGCACAGTTGCAGTCTCATGCTGTTGCTCTGCCGGCCCGGGACAACACAGTGCGCCAGTTATTCGATGTTTGCAGCAGCCGCCATCGGCTGGTCTTCGAACCGGTTCTGGAGAGCGATAATTTCGAGTCGCTGATCAATTATGTACTCCACACCGAGGCGCTGACGATAGGCGGGGAGGTCACTGTCCGCGAGCGACTGCGCAATGGAACGCTGGTGGCGCGGCCATTCCGAGAACACGGCATGGCAGACCGGTTTATCGAACTGCAAACCCTCATGGGGCGTACCTTGCCCGAAGGGGCCCGGGCATTCCTCGAACTGTTGAAAGAGCAACTTGTAGCGGTGTGAGGCATAAAGGAATCATTGCTTATTACATTTAAAAATAAGCATAAATCCCTTATGAATGATATTAAGAAGCGCGAGCCACTATACTTGCGCTTCTTACCGCATGTTTCAAAGGCGGTTCAGGCATTCTGGTTTCTATGCTATCCACCCTCCAATCTCAGGCCGGGCCGCTCATCCGGCTTTCCAATGTCACCAAGACCTTCAATCTCCCCGACGGGGGGCGTTTCACGGCTGTCGCGCCCATCTCGTTGGACATTGCGCAGGGCGAAGTCTTTGGCCTGATCGGCCGTAGCGGAGCCGGGAAGTCCACACTGCTGCGCATGATCAATCTGCTTGAGCGCCCAGACAGTGGTCAGGTTCTGGTCAACGGCCGCGATCTGACTCAGCTCTCGGCACCGGAATTGCGCAAGGCCCGGCAGAACCTGGGGATGATATTCCAGCAGTTCAACCTGCTGCAGAACGCCACCGTGTACGAGAACGTGGCCTTCCCGCTCACGTTGCATGGGAAGTTCGGGCGCAAGGAGCTGAAAGCTCGCGTCGACGAGTGCCTCGCGCTGGTGGGGCTCAGTGACAAGCATGCCCATTATCCTGCGCAACTATCCGGCGGACAGAAGCAGCGGGTGGCCATCGCGCGGGCGCTAGCACCGCGGCCACAGGTGATGCTCTGTGACGAACCCACTTCGGCATTGGACGCGGAAACAACCCGCACCGTGTTGGACACCCTGCGCGATATTAATGAAAAGCTTGGGGTGACCATAGTCATTGTGACGCACGAACTATCTGTAGTTCAGGCCTTGTGCACACGAGTTGCGGTGCTCGAGCACGGCGAACTGGTGGAGCAGTTTGCCATTGGCGACGAATCCGGCGAACGGGTGAGCGCACTGGGGCGTGAACTCGACAAGGAAAGACTCAAGCTTCAAATTCTGAAGGAACATGCCCTGCTCGGAAACACGGGCACCACACTGGACTGAATATGACTGAGAACATAATTGCGATTCTTCCTGAACTCTGGATTGCCATCGGCCAGACCATGCTCATGCTGGGCATAGGGTTGGGCTGCGCCATTGTGTTTGGCGGCCCGCTGGGCGTGTTGCTGTTCCAGATGGGCCCCAACCAGGCTCTGGAGAACCGGACTGCCTACAACATAGTGAGCTGGGTGGTGAACACCGTGCGCTCCTTCCCCTTCATCATCCTTCTGGTGGTGCTAACGCCTGTGACAGCTGCCATTGTCGGTACGTCCATCGGCCCGCTGGCAGCATCGGTACCACTTTCCGTGGCGGCCATACCTTATTTTGCGCGCCTGGTCGAACAAAGCCTGCGTGAAGTGCCGCGTGGAGTCATCGAGGCTGCGGAAGCAATGGGTGCGTCGCGCTATCAGATCGTGCGCCGCGTCCTCTTGCGTGAGGCCCGCTCCGGCCTGGTGCTGGCGCTCACCGTGCTCGCAGTCAGTTTTCTGTCGTATTCCGCGGTGGCCGGTGTGGTGGGCGGCGGCGGGATCGGCGACTTGGCCATCCGCTATGGCTATTACCGCTTCCAGACCGACGTGATGCTGCTCACAGTGGCCCTGCTCATCGTGCTGGTGCAGATCATCCAGTTTGGTGGCAATGCGATTGCGCACCGCCTGGACAAACGTTGAATTCTTTTGCTGATCTCCCTTCTACAAGGATTTGATTCATGAATATTCGTCGCCGTATTCTGATGGGCGCAGTTGCCGCCGTCGTCGCCCTCAGCGGAACCGCTGCTCACGCAGATTCCGAAAAGAAAAACCTGGTTTTCGGTGCCACAGCCGGCTACAACTACGACGTCCTCAAGCTCGCCATTGTGCCGCAGTTGGAAGAGAAGGGTTACAAGGTGCGCCTAGTCGAGTTCAATGATTACGTCCAGCCCAACCTAGCGTTGGCCCAGGGCTCGCTGGACGCCAACCTGTTTCAGCACATCTCCTACCTGAACCGCTTCAAGGAAGATAAAAAGCTCGACATCATCGACATCGCGCAGAGCACGACCGCACCCATGGGCATCTATTCCAAGACGCGCAAGAGTCTGGACGAAGCCAAGGAAGGCGACCGCTTCACTCTGCCGAACGACCCCAGCAACCTGGCTCGCGCCTTGCTGCTGCTGCAAAAGCACAATGTGCTGAAGGTCCGCAGCGATATCGATCCTCTGCGCGTCGCAGAACGTGATGTCACCGAGAACCCCAACAAGATTCGCCTGCAGCCGGTTGAAGCTGCTCAGCTGCCGCGTACAGTTGGTGATGCTGATTACGCGATCGTACCGGGCAACTTTGCCATTGCAGCGGGCATGGATCTGACCAGCGCCGTTGTTCTGGAAGAACCGCCTATCGAATACCAGCAGGTGGTGGCTGTGCGTACCGCCGATAAGGACACGACCTGGGCGAAGGACCTGGCAGCTGCCTTCAAGTCTGCCGCGTTCAAGGAAGCACTGGACAAGCATTTCCCCGGCTATGTGCGTCCGGCAGCATTGTCTGAACTGAAATAAGGAGTAAGGCTGATGAGCATCCGAACGATTTTTGTCGAAGCTGGTGGCGGGTTTGAGAACGTATCCCTGGGTACAAGCTCGGCTCGGGAACCCGGTCCCGGCGAAATCACCGTTCGGGTGCGAGCCAGCTCACTCAATTACCACGATCTGATTGTCGTAAGCGGTGCCGCTGGCCCGCAGGAACGGCGCATTCCCATGTCTGATGCGGCGGGGGAAGTCATTGCTGTCGGGCCTGGAGTCGACGAATTCGCTGTTGGCGACAGCGTGGTAAGCACTTTCTTCCCCTACTGGCTGGACGGTCAGCCCGTGGATGCAGGCTTCAACCGAGTACCCGGAGATGGGATCGACGGGTATGCCCGCGAGCAGGTCACCATGCCGGCCACTGCCTTCACGCGCGCACCGCAGGGCTACAGCCATGCGGAAGCGGCCACGCTGACCACCGCCGGTCTGACGGCCTGGCGCGCACTGTTCGAGAACGGCAGGCTCAAGCCTGGGCAAACCGTGCTGGTGCAGGGTACGGGTGGGGTTTCCATTTTTGCGCTGCAACTGGCCAAACTGGCAGGTGCCCGCGTGATCGCCACTTCCTCCAGCGGCGGAAAACTGGAAAAACTCAGGCAGCTGGGCGCCGACGAAGTCATCAATTACCGTGAAGATGCCGAATGGGGGCGCACGGCCCGGCGCCTGACAGATGGTGCAGGGGTGGATCACGTGGTTGAGGTGGGTGGCCCGGCCACACTGGCCCAGTCCCTGCAGGCGGTCCGCGTGGGTGGGCATATTGCCCTCATCGGGGTGCTGAGTGGCGTCAGTGGTGAGCTGCCGCTGGCGCTAGCCCTGGGCCGGCAGGTACAGATTCAGTCACTGGTCGTCGGCAGCCGCCGTCACCAGCAGGATTTCATCCATGCCATTGAGTCGACCGGTCTCCGTCCCGTCATTGACCGGCATTTCCCTCTGGAAGACCTGGTGTCGGCCTTCCAGTACCAGGCGGGCGGCCGCCATTTCGGGAAGATCGTCCTCGATATCTGAGAAAGCCCTGGCGCTACGACCCGTGCGTGAGCATCAGGTATAGGGCGGCGGCAGACATGAAACTGAAGTAGACCACGATACCCGCCAGGGCACTGTGCATCAGCTGTCGCGCCCGTCTGCGCCAGCCCGCTCCGGCACGGCGGTGCGGGCCCCACCGCCACATGCAGGCGGCAGCCAGCAAGCTGAGAAGAATGATCCAGACTTTCATTCGCGGGCGAGCGGGCCGGTAGCTAATTCAGCCTGCCGGAAGACTGGACTGCCTGTTGTGCTTCCAGAATCAAATGTTCGAGTTCCGGTGAGGTTTTCAGGGCAAGAACAGGTTTGTCAGGGCTGGCTTCATCGTGCTCCAGGCGCAATTCAATGGTCTGGCCCTCGAAAGCGGCAGGGTTGGCCTGAATCTGCACATATTGCTTCAGCAACCTGTCCACAGCTTTTTGGGCTTCCTGCAACTGCATGGTCACCGTTGACTGCGCATGCAGTTTGAATTGCTGCTCGATGGTGCGGGCCAGGTCCCAGCTAAAGAAGACCAGCGCATTGCGGCCATGGCATTCGGGGTGAAGGAAGCCCCAGGATTCTTGTGGAGTTGGATTCAAGACGATGCTCTCATTTCAGTTGACCGTACGCTGCGCAGCATAGGTATTGTTGCAGGAAGTGTAGCAGGGGCAACACGGCTCCCCGTTCCGCGCTGGTGACTCCGCTCTAAATGTTAGTAAGTCAGACGGCGTACACGGTACGCCGGGCACAGCGGGCATTGCATCGCCACGCTGCGATCCTGACCGGTGCGCTGGCTCTGGGTGGCGGAATCTGGACCACTCATTTCATCGGAATGCTCGCCTTTGACCAGCGTACGGCCCTATAAAAGAGCCTGGACGGTCGAAGACGCTGTGGAGCTGATTCGCTCCGAAAGCGGGTGCCATTTCGACCCGCGGGTTGTGACAGCTTTTCTGAACTGCTTGCCGGAGATTCTGGAAATCAAGGCACGCTGGCAAGATGATGCGGAGGAAGAGCGCCTGCTGGCGTGAAGCCGGGGCTCTGTCCGGATATACAGAAATTCAGCCCAGGCGCTCGGGGTGGGAATAAACCGTGAAGGTTTCGCCACGAGTGAAGCCAATCAGTGTGACGCCGATCTGGTCGGCAAGCTCCACTGCATAATGCGTCGGGGCTGAGACGGCCGCCACCGCAGCGATGCCGGCAGCGGCAGCCTTCTGCACCATTTCAAAGCTGGCACGGCTGGAGATGACGGCAAATCCAGCAGAGGTATCCGTTCGTCGACGCCGATGCAGCATGTGACCAATCAGTTTGTCCATCGCGTTGTGGCGGCCCACGTCCTCGCGCAGGAAGAGCAGCTCACCAGAAAAATCGGCCCACGCAGCGGCATGGGTGGCACCCGTCTCTCCGTGCAGGGGTTGCTGGGCGCGCATCTGCCCGGCCGCCCGGCAGATTGCGGCTGGGTTGATCAGCTGAAGTGGCGGGGAAACCGGCGGCAGAGGTCGCGCCACGTCCTCCAGATTCTCCAGCCCGCATAGGCCGCAGCCCGTACGTCCTGCCAATGTGCGGCGCCTTTGTTTCAGCTGAGCGAAGCAGGCGCTGGCAATGGTCATACGTGCAATCATGCCTTGCGGAGTATCCACTATCTCCAGGTCGTGCAGATCCGCGGCCGTGCGCAAAATGCCTTCCGTGAGCGAAAAACCCAGGGCCAGGTCTTCAATTTGGCAGGGGCTTGCAAGCAGCGTGGCGTGGCTGATGCCGTTGTATTCAAACGCCACCGGCACCTCCTCTGCCAGCAGGTCGACAGCGGCCTGGCCGAAACCACCTGCGTCATAACGCCTGACTTCGGTGCGGGCGACTCCAGAAAGGGGGGGGACGGAAGGCTTATTGGACATGGCCGTGTTGCCCGTGAACTCAGGCAGGCCTCTCGTTGTTCAGAATTTCAGCCAGGCGGGCAAGCTGCTGTTCTGCCGGCAAGCTGGCGTCCAGCGTGGGTATGCGCCCGTCCACAACCGCCTGGGGCCGTTTGAGTGCAGCGACGTATTCTTCCCAGTGCTCCAGCTTCCATTTGTCGCGAGGGTCGCCGCGGTCAATGATGCGCTGCCTGCGTACTTCCAGGGGAAGGTCCAGCCACACATGGCGCAGCTGCGTGTGTGCGGGCAGACCGAGTGCCGCGGGCGAGAATATAGCTCCCGAGGCCAGCTCCCGGCTCCAGGGCCCGGGGAAAACGACGCTGGTTCCATGGTCGATCTGGTCCCGGCCCACTCTCAAGGTGCTCTGGTAGCCAAGGTCGCGGGCCACCTCCTTGAAGAAAGGGCTGTCGCGGTCGTTGGGGTCCTGGCCATGGGCCGCAAGCAGGGGCCCCGTCCACACCTCACTGACCACATCCTTGTCCAGTACGCACCACGATCGGCCCTGTTCATGCTGCTGGGATACGAAGCGGTGTGTGAGCCACGACTTCCCGGTGCCAGCATGGCCCAATATGAAGAGTGCGTAAGGTTTTTCCGGGGGAGTGGAATGCATCAAAGAATTCTTGCAATAGAGTGGAGGGGTCAGACAGAAAGCAATGACGCGCAACCCACAAAGTGGCGCTGCGCGTCATAGGATAGCAAATTGCTCACCTGCTACGCCCAAGGCAGGCGGGCAGGGTCATCAGAAGGTGATGTTGGCCGATAGCCAGAAGGCGCGCCCAGCGTAGGGGATGGTGCCTCGAGTGGAACGGCCTGTTTCGGTGTAAGGACTGCCGCACAGTACGTCACCGGCGGAGTTGGTCCAGGTTTTGCACTCCAGGAAGTCCTTGTCGAACAGGTTGTAGATGGTGGCGTTCAGGGTCACGTTCTTGCTTGCACGGTACTGGCCGCCCAGATTGAAGACTGTGTACCCTTTGAGGTCGCCAAGTGCTTCATAAGCTTCCCGCGTGTCACCCGTATAGGTGGAAGGGTCCCCGTCGAAACGGCGGCTCTTGCCGCGGTATTCGCCCTGCAACCAGAAGCTTACCCGTTCGCTTGCATCCCAGCGCAGGGTAGCATTGGCCATGTGTTTGGCCGTATCGCTGAGCGGGCCGTTCTTGCGGCCGTCTTGCTTGATCTCGCTGTCGGTGAAGGTGTAATTCAGACGCAGCGACCAGTTCTCGAAGAGATCCAGGTTGGTGGTGAACTCCAGGCCCTGTGTGGTGGCGCTGTCCAGGTTGACGGGGTAGCTTGAGTTGGCATTCGCACCCTGGACCCAGCAACTCGCAATCATGTTGACTGCGCAGGTTGTGCTGGAGATCTTGTCTGTGATGCGGTTGTGAAAGGCGGTCAGGCCGGCGGTCCAGCCTTGCAGGCTGTCGTAATGCACCCCAACTTCCGTGCTGGTGCTCACTTCCGGTTGGAGGTCAGGGTTGCCCACGTTAATCTGAGTGCCTTGACCGGACACGCTGTTGATCCCGCCATGAAGCTGGTTAAGCTTGGGCGTCATGTAGCCGCGGCTCACACCGCCCTTGAGCGTCCACTGCGAGGTCGGGTTCCACACCAGATAGGCGCGAGGGCTGACGTGGCTTCCAAAGGCATCGTGGTGGTCGTAACGCGCGCCCAGAGTAAGCAGAAGGTCGTCCGTCAGAGCCCATTCGTCTTCGGCGAAGAGGGCGTACATGTCCTGCTTGTACTTGTCCGAAACCAGGCTGTCGGTCATGGACGCGCGCCAGTATTGGCCGCCGACCGTCAGAACGTGGGATTCCCCCACAGGTGCAACCAGTTTGGTGTCGAAGACGGTATTGGTGGTTTCGAGTTCACGCGGCGCACCAATCGAGGGGTCACCGGCTGGGCGAGCCTCGGAAGGAATGGTGCGACCCAGCGTTTCCGTCTTGCTGCGCATGATGCTGGATTCGACCGTGCCAAACGAAAAACGGCTGGTGTGGCCCAGAGCGATCTGGTCTCGGTTGAAGCGCATCACATCTTCGTAACCCCAGAATGTGTTGGCTTGCGGGGCCGTGCAGTTGCGGTTCATGCCGTCCAACGTGCCCAGCTGGCATTCATCGTTGTTGAAGCGCTGGCGTGAGGTGTCCAGATCAAGCCAGATGTCATGATCTTTGTTCGGTGTGAAACTGAACTTGGTTCCGAATGTATAGTTGCGCCCGCCCACCGGAGAGGGGCCGCGGGTGGAAACCTCCGAGCCATCGCCAAATTCAAGACTGGAGTCGCCCCGATGCATGACGCTGCCGCGCAGAGCCACGCCCAGCTTGTCAGCGACTATGGGCCCGCTCAGGTAGAAGCTGGCTTTATTGGTATCTCCAGCGTCGCTATTCTGTTCCAGACGCGTTTCCAGGTTGACGGACCCGCCCCACTCTTTGGCAACTTTGCGCGTGATGATGTTGACCACCCCACCCATGGCGTCTGAGCCGTAAAGAGTAGACATGGGGCCGCGGATGACTTCAATGCGCTCGATGGCTGACATGGGCGGAATGAAGCCGGTAGACGTGTCTCCGAAACCATTGGGCGTGACATCACCAGCCGAGTTCTGCCGACGGCCATCGATCAGAACCAGGGTGTATTCACTGGGCATGCCGCGGATGCTAATGTTCAGATTGCCAGTTTTACCAGTGGCGCCTCGTACATCGATGCCTTCGACATCACGCAAGGCGCTGGCCAGATCCGAGTAGGACTTCTCTTCCAACTGCTGACGTGAAATCACGGAGATGGATGCGGGCGCCGATTTGAGTTCCTGTTCAAACCCCGACGCGGTAACCACGACGGTATCCAGCTGCTGAACGGACTGCTGTGCTGCGGCGGGCAGGCTTGCCAAAGTGCCCAGTGCGGCACCAAGAAGCAGCGTCAAACGGGTGGCCTGCACAGAGAGGCCCGGGTTCCTGACGGTCATATTTCTACACTTATTCTCGAGTGGGTGCGAGGTCCGGATATCGAACCGAGCAATGGAATACGTTGGAAACGGAATCGAAACATTTGATGGATCTGAATGATAACGATTGTCATTACCATGCGCAACATCATCCGCGAAGAGGTGAGAAAGCGAGGCCAGACCGTTGTAGAGAGGCTGCACATAAAAAAACCCGGCATGGCCGGGTTTGATGCTGGAGTACGGGTGGAAGCTCAGCCCTGCGTGCTGGCTGCCTGTTCGGCGATCCGTGCCAACGCACGGGTTTCCTTGAGAACAGTATTGACGTAGCCGCGTGCGTTACCGGAATACTTGCGCAAGGCCCGGTTCATGTCGCCGCCCGCTTGTGCGAGATATTCTTCCAGTACCTCGGCGCCTACCCGAATGTTAACCACAGGGTCATACAGTGATTCCGAAGGATGAAGTTTGTCGTGATGCCAACGACGCACGACCTGCATCAGGCCCTGCGCACCATAACGACTCTTGGCCTTGGGGTGAAACTCGCTTTCCTTCTGAATGATGGCGATCAACAGTTCGGGGTCGACGAATTCACGCCGGCTGGCTTCGGCCCACGCAAGGTCCACATAGGGGCGGACATGGGCAACGTCTTTTTTCAGTTTCTTGGCCAAGTAACGCGCCTGCGCCTGTTTCTTGAGCTCATCCATGCTGTTTGAGCCCAAGGGTGAATCGTTACGCTTGGAGCGAAGGTCTTCAATGCCGTGCAGCTTCATGCGAATGCTGGCGGAGGTTGCGGGCCGCTCGTGCAAAGCGAGTTCGGCAATGGATGCAGAAGATCTTCCGGAGACTTCGCCGGCTTGAAGCGGCAGCGACGCGGGCAGCATCAGAATGGCTGCAAGAAGCAGGGCAGGAGTGGTCTTGAAGCGGCCGGCGGGGCGGCCCGTTTCGGTCGAATGCAGATTCATAGGTTCTTGAAAGCCGGCATCCTCGCGTACGCCGGTAAAACCTGACGCAGAGAATTCTGCGAACGAACGCACAGAGCTGGAGTGGCCTGGATACCTGAAGGATAGAAAGGCCAGGAATGATTCTGGCCCGAATTGCTAGACTTGATGATAGCATCACGTGCCGCGCCGTGCTGCCGCCAGCCGCAGAGAGTATTTCTATAGGTTACGCCGAGTCAGCGGCGGCGGCCTTCCAGGCGCCATGTCACGGAATCCAGGGCCTTGAGACCGCGAGCCTGGAATTTGGGTTCTTTATCCAGGATGTCCATGCGCGCGAGCGTGGAAACTTCGCCCAGTGGTGAAAACAGTTCCTGAATTTCTGCTGCCGGAACTGAAAACGGTGGGCCTTCCATCAGGGCCTGGTCGTATTCCAGCGTGAGCAGCAGCCCCAGATAACCGTCGGCCAGCTGGCCGTACACGTGTTGGGCATAGTCGCGACGCATGGAGGGGGGCAGGGCCACCAGAGCTCCACGGTCGTACACCCCCTCACATTGCCCGAGTGTGCCGGCGTCGACCTTGAAGACGTCACCGCAGATGATCTCGATTTCACCGGCGACGTAGTGTGTGCCCAGGGGAGACTCGTGTATCTCGGCCACCAGCTTCTGTTCTTCAAAAAATTGCTCAACAGCCACTGGGGAGAGTTCCACACCAAGCACCCGATACCCCTGAGCGGCGAGCCACACCATATCGAGTGACTTTCCACACAGCGGCACAAGCACACGGGCGCCAGATGCAACCCCAAGACTCGGCCAATACTTGGCCAACAGCGGGGTTACCCGTGTCATGTGGAAGCCGGTGGCGCCCTCCTGCCACCGTTTGAGCCAGAACTCGGGGTCCATGATGCGTCCTCGGTTACTTCAGTTGTCTTTTTGATTTAATTAGAAACCACGCCGTTTGGCGTTCAGCCGGCGCTCCAACCGGCCGATGTAATGCTGGATGAGAGTCGCGTCAGCGGTGGAGAGGTCGTTGAACTTGCAACCCAGTTCCACCACTTCCTTCTTGTTGGGCAGTACGTGCGTATGGACACGAAGGACAGTTAGGCTGACCGTAACTTCCCCGGTTTCGGGCAGGTTGAGCACAACGCTGTCGAACCTGACGCCGCTCTGATGTGGAAGTTGAGATTCCGTATCAACCAGGGCAAGTCCGCCCACGCTCAGATCTTTGATGCGTACACCGACGCGCCGCAGCGGCTTGCCCGGTTCGATATAGGGAATGACACAGGAGATCGGCTCGCCGAGCGGAATTTCCACACGATAGTATTCACGCCGCTGGATGCGCCGAAGCGAAGCCGGATAGGGCAGCGACAGGGCAGGCATGCCCTCGTAGGTGGTTCTTTCCAGGTTTCCGCCGGAGAAGTGGACGTTCACATGGTCGACCTGGGTGTCAAAAATGATTGACGGCGCACGGGTCAGCCGGCTGTTCAGATCTTCATCCGGAGAAATGTCCACGATCACCCGCCCCGTACTGTCATCGAGGTCGAGGATGGTGGTCATGATGGATTGGTCCGGGTTCCCCCGCGCATACATACGCACCAGTGATTTGCTACGTTGAATGGAGCGCAGGATGGAACGGATCTCCAGCTCGGATGTGATGAGGAAGGGATCGTCGTCCCTGTCGGCAGGGGTAATCATTCAGCAAAAGGGTGTTTCGGAATCAGCAAAACATGAAGGATAGATCATTGAACCGCTCGCCGCCACTTGTAGGACACTCCCGAGACGCTGCGGCGCAGGAACTCTACCCTATGACAAGCTTTGCCCCCGGCCGCTTGCGGCGAACCGGGGGCAGTGGAAAGGCTGCAAATCAGCGGCTGGCTTCCAGTGCCTGAGTGAGGTCGGCGAGGATGTCGTCGATGTGTTCGATGCCAATGGACAGGCGGATCATGTCCTCGGTGACACCCGCTGCCTTAAGCTCTTCTGCATTGAGCTGGCGGTGCGTGGTGGTTGCAGGATGGCTGGCCAGCGATTTGGCGTCTCCGATGTTGACGAGTCTCAGGATCAGCTTGAGTGCATCGATGAAACGCGCCCCCGCTTCACGGCCACCCTTGATGCCGAAGGACAGAATGCTTGCGGGCTTGCCACCGCAGTATTTCTGAGCCAGGTGGTGTTCCGGGTGGCTCGGCAAGCCTGCGTACTGAACCCAGGCAACCTGGTCGTGTGCGTCAAGAAACTCAGCGACTTTCAGGGCGTTTTGCGTATGACGCTCCATGCGCAGCGCGAGCGTTTCTATGCCTTGCAGGATCAGGAAGGCGTTGAACGGGGAAAGCGCAGCGCCCGTATTACGCAGGGGAACCACGCGGCAGCGGCCAATGAAAGCAGCCGGCCCGAAAGCTTCCGTATACACCACGCCATGGTAAGAAGGATCGGGCTCGTTCAGCATCGGGAAACGATCCTTGTGTTCCGCCCACGGGAACTTGCCGGAATCAACGATGGCGCCCGCTATGGTGGTGCCATGACCACCCATGTACTTGGTCAGGGCGTGTACCACAATGTCGGCACCGTGCTCGAAGGGACGGCATAGGGCAGGCGAAGCAACGGTATTGTCCACGATCAGGGGAACGCCATGACGGTGCGCCACTTCGGCCAGGGCGGAAAGGTCCACGATATTGCCCGCCGGGTTGCCGATGGTTTCACAGAACACCGCGCGGGTTTTGTCGTCGATCAGGGCCTCCAGGGCGGCCAGGTCGTCATGTGGAGCAAACTTGACGGTGATGCCCTGCCGCGGAAAAGTATGTGCGAACAGGTTGTAAGTGCCCCCGTAAAGCTTGCTCACTGAAACAATATTGTCGCCCGCCTGGGCAATAGCCTGAATGGCATAAGTGATGGCTGCCATGCCCGAAGCCACTGCCAGGGCACCGACGCCACCTTCCAGGGCGGCGACGCGCTCTTCCAGTACCGCGTTGGTCGGGTTCATTATGCGGGTATAGATATTGCCAGCCACCTTGAGATCGAACAAATCAGCCCCATGCTGGGTATTGTCGAAGGCGTACGAGGTGGTCTGGTAAATGGGGACCGCCACAGCCTTGGTGGTAGGGTCGGGTTGGTAACCGGCATGAATGGCAAGCGTCTCGAATTTCATGTTGTTCTATCCACGGTTTTGTAATCCAGCCGACTAGGGTACACGCTGGAAGGCGTTCTGGCGCACCCATCTTCGACGTTTAATCGTTTTGCTTATTTCCCAAAGTAATAAAAGAAGGAGGAATTGGAGATGACCATTGCAGACCGGTCGCAAAATGTTTCGCCGCCCTGTGGCGGACCACGCTCCTAGGTTAGTATTCTGGATTCTTGGCGTGTAAACGCATTGGGGCTTACCCCAGTTTTTGAGGCGTGAATGAAAGTCTGGTTGAAGCGGGTATTGATCGGTCTTGTCGTAGCGTTCCTGGTGGCGCTCGTCGGGGTCGCTATTTTCCTCCTCACCTTTGATCCCAATGCCTACAAGAACAAGCTGCAGGAAATCGTCTATGCGCGGTATGAACGTACGCTGAACATCAATGGCGATATAGAGCTCTCACTGTTCCCGCGCATCGGGCTGGCCGTGCAGGACGTCACCTTATCTGATCGGGGCAACAGCGACCTCTTCGCCTCAATGGACAGTGCAAGGCTTGCCGTTGCCATCTGGCCGCTGATGTTCAACCGCCTGGTGGTCGACCACGTGGCGGTCAGTGGCTTCCAGGCCTGGGTGGTAAAAGATGAAAAAGGCGAATTCAACTTCAATGATTTGCTCAGCCAGCACAGGGCAGTCAGCCTGCCGGCGCCCGATCTCGGCTCACCACTGAAGGCGATTGCAGGTACGGTCAACCTGGCGCAAGCTGCGGTTGTTGCAGCCACCACCGGTTCAGCCGCTTCTGCCAGCGAATCGGAAGGTGCGGCCGAGCTGCAGGCTGCGCAGGAAAAGCCAAATAGTGCCGAAAGTGCCGACCTTCAGATTGATATTGCCGGGCTGACCTTGCGCAACGGCCAGATTCATCTCCACGACAAGAAGCGCGGGTATGTGGGGCACATCACCAATCTGGAAGTGAACACGGGCCGCATGACTGCCGACCAGCCGTTTGATCTTGCCTTCCGTGGCCGCCTGCTGGGTGACTTCCCGAGCGCCGATGCGCGTTTCGATGGCCAGGCCCTGGTGCGCTTCAACACTGACCAGAAGAATTATTCCGCCCAGCGGGTCAACGTGCAGATAAACGGGCAACTGGGCGATCTGCAGGCGCGTTCCTTGGGGCTCAAGGGCAGCCTGGCTTACAGCGCCTACTCGCAGATGTTCAGTGCCAATGGGCTTGATTTTGTCGTGCAGGGGGAAATCAACGGGCCGGAGCCAGTCAAGGATTTCGAAGCAACTCTCACGGTGCCGAGACTGAAGCTGGACCGCAGTCAAGCCGAGCTGCATGTAGAGAAACTCAACCTCCGTGCGAAGGGTGCGCGGCCTGAGGAAACATTCGATATCGGGCTGGATGCTCCCAGCCTCTCCGTGTCACCTGATACTGCCAGCGGCGAGCCTCTTACAGCCACTATGCAGCTGCAGGGCAAGGACGAGCGGTTGTCCATGGTTCTGGGTATGAGTGGTTTGGCCGGGAATGCGTCCCAACTGAGTTTCAAGGAATTGAAGCTGGATGGGCGCATGCAGCAGGGCGAGCAACAGGTGCACGTGAAGATGGCCTCGCCCGGTGCCTGGCACGTATTCCAGGAAAAGGGCAACCTCTCGGCCATGCGCGGTGATGTGCGTATCGAGCATCCGGCCTTGCCTGGGGGCGTATTCGAGTTCCCCTTCATCGGCAGCGTCGCGGCAGACATGCAGAAGGATCAAATACGCAGCGAGCTGGACGCCGTGCTCAGTGGCAGCAAGCTGGGCTTCCGGGTAGGGGTGCAGCGCACGGCCGAGCGGCCGCAGGTGGATTTCAGCCTTCATGCCGATCAACTCGATTTCAATACCTTGTTCCCCGCGGCTTCCAGCGTTGCGCCTCCGGGCTCTCCGGCGGCTGAGGCCGAGCGCAAAGAAGCCAAAGAACAATCAGCGGACAAACCGGCTGACCCCAGGCAGCCGGCGGAACAGTCTGCCCCTGAAGCCGCGCGGGCATTCAGCTTGGCGTTCCTGCACGACATGGACCTCACCGGAAAGGTGGACGTCGGTACGCTGAAGGTGCAGCAGCTTGAGGCCGGCGACTTTCATGCGAATTTGCGCGCCGTCGATGGGAAGCTGACCGTCAAGGATTTGCGGGCGGAGCTGTACGGCGGCAGGGCAGTGGGCAATTTGGTTGCCACTGCAGACAATGTGATCTCGGTTGACATCAACGCAGCGGATGTTGCGGTGGAGCCGTTGCTGGCGGCGGCGACAGGGGAACGCCGGCTTGCCGGTATCGGCAACCTGCGCGCAAAACTGGACAGCAAGGGCCAGACCATGCCGGCACTCATGGCCGCGCTGAATGGTTCTGTGCAGCTACAGATGCGCGACGGCGCGGTGCGTGGAATCGACGCCGCCCAGACCTTGCGTCAGGTGCAGGATATTGTGCGCAGCGTTACCAAGGGGGATGGCGGCACGGTTGCGGTGAATTTCGACGCTGGCACGGAAACCAGGTTCTCGCGCATGGATACCGAGCTTCGCTTCAAGAATGGTCAGGGCACGGTCCACAAGCTGGATGTGGTCTCCCCAGCCGTGCGCGTCACGCATGGCAAGCCTGCGTCCATTGACCTGGTTAACCAGCAGTTGGACGTTCTGGTGAATTTGCGTGTGAGCGGCAGCGCCCAGGATACTCACGACTTGATGGCGCTGCGCGGTGTCACCGTCCCCCTGAGGGTGACGGGGCCCTTCAAAAAACCCGCCTACCAGGTTCAGTGGAAGGACATTGCCGGGGTGGCGGTGCGTGAAGCCGTCAAGAGCGGCTTGCTTGAGCTGCTTGGAAGCCAGCTGGAGAGCGCGGTGCCGGGTACGCCACTGCCCGAGCAGCAGGCTCCTGCAGCGGCGCCAGCCCCCAGCGAGGGCAAAGACCCCATGCGGGCCATTGGTGACGCCCTGAAAGGGCTGTTGAAGCAATAGTGAACGCGTGGTAGTAGTGCGCCGGCAGCACAGGAAGTGAGCCAGTCATCAGAAGGGAATCAGATCAGAAACCAGATGAGTGGCGAATCAGGACACTGCCAGCGCAAGGAATTTTGCCTGCAGTTCGTCGCGTGATTCCTGGTGTTCTGGGTCCACTTCAATACATTCGACGGGGCAAAATACCTGACATTGAGGCTCGTCAAAATGCCCCACGCATTCCGTGCAGCGCGAAGGGTCGATGTCGTAGTGTTCCGGCCCCATTGATATAGCCGTGTTGGGACACTGCGGTTCGCAGACGTCGCAGTTGATGCATTCGTCGGTGATACGCAAGGCCATGATGCTTTGGACTCTCAGGTGAATCACCCGCCAGGAGTTGGCGGGCACCCCCGAAGTGTAGCCTAGCCGCCAGACGCGCGCCCGATTACCCCTGTTGGCCCTGGGCTTGTTGTTCCCTCAGCGCCTTGGCCTTGTTGTGCAGCCAGCGCTCTACCGAAGGGAAGACAAATTTGCTGACGTCCCCACCCAGAATGGCGATCTCCCGTACGATGGTGCCGGAGATGAACTGGTATTGGTCGGAAGGCGTCATGAACAGGGTTTCCACTTCGGGCAGCAGATGCCGATTCATGCCGGCCATCTGAAACTCGTATTCGAAGTCGGATACCGCGCGCAGGCCCCGCACAATTACGCGCCCGTTCTGTTCACGCACGAAATCCTTCAGCAGGCCGCCGAAACTTTTCACCGTGACATTGGGGTAATGGCTGAGAACTTCTCGAGCAATTTCCACCCGTTCCTCCACACTGAAGAAGGGGCGCTTGTTGGGGCTGTGCGCCACGCCGACAACGACATGGTCAAACAAACCTGCGGCGCGACGCACGAGATCTTCATGGCCACGGGTGAGGGGGTCGAATGTTCCTGGGTAGACGGCGGTAATCATGCGTTCTTGACGGAGGTTGCGTCCGGCGCGCGCCGGTCAGGCATTGTGAAAAGGAGAATTATTGTCGGTTTTTTGCGTCGCAGCAAATCTTAACAGCTGAAAATGAACTTGGCCTGCCTTGCCGCTACGCAATACTTCAAATTGTTGGGGCGCCTGAAATGCCGCTTCGGCCTCAATATACAGGAGTCCATCGCTGCTGAGTACATTGGGCAGCTTATCCCAGAGCATGTCCAACCAGTTTTTTCCGAACGGCGGGTCCAACAGCACGAGATCAAAGCGGGCATCGCCCAGCCGGTTCAGGGCCACCATGGCGTCTCCTGCGTGTACCCTGACTTGCAACGCCCCGAGCTTGTTGCGCAGGGCTCGTATGGCTGCAACCGCAGCCGGGTTGGATTCCACCATCTGCACGTGGGTGACACCGCGCGAAGCGGCTTCGAACCCAAGCGCCCCGGTGCCCGCGAACAGGTCCAGTACACGTTTGTCGCTGAAGTCCCCGGCCCAGAAATGATTGAGCCAGTTGAACAGGGTTTCGCGCACACGGTCGGGGGTCGGCCGTAGGCCTTCGCCTTCGATGACGGGGATGGGGGTGCGGCGGTATTCACCGCCTACAATACGAATGTTGTGCTTCTTCATGCGCCGCTCAATGCGTCGTCCACGGAATTTCGATCGCTAAGTGTAAAACGTATGTTCAGTTTCTTTAGAAGGAAAAAGCCGGACAACCAACCCGCAGAGGTTCCGGCGCAGCAGGCGGAGCAGCTCTCCCAAGAGGAAGCGCAGCCCTCAGCCGTCGCCGAGCCTGCACAGGCACCTGCCACCGGGCAGGCACCCCAGGTGAGCACCAGCGGCAGCTCCACGACACATGCGCCGTCCACTGCAGGCGCAGCAGGGGAAGGCGCCCGGGAACAAGCTGCTCCGGCGCAGCAATCTGCCGGGGATGCTATCTCTGCCACGGAAAGTTCGCCGGTACCGGCAGCACCCACGGCCACACCTCCGGCGCCAAAAGCTGAGACTTCCAAAGACGAAGGGTCAAGCAGGAAGTCTTGGCTGGCGCGGCTGAAAGAGGGCTTGTCGCGGACCGGTCAGAACCTGGGTGGGCTTTTCGTCGGCGTCAAGGTCGATGAAGACCTCTTCGAAGAGCTTGAAACAGCACTGATCATGGCTGATGCGGGCATGGAGGCCACGGAAAAGCTGCTGACAGCGCTGCGCAGCAAGGTCAAGAAGGACAGGCTGACGGACGCCGCCCAAGTGAAGGCGGCCTTGCGAGACATTCTTGCCGAGCATCTCGCACCCTTGGAAAAGGAGTTCCCGCTGCAGGCTGCAAAACCGCTGGTCGTGATGATTGCCGGGGTAAACGGGGCGGGCAAGACTACGTCTATCGGCAAGCTCGCGCACACCTTTCAGGCACAAGGTGCCAGCGTCCTGCTGGCGGCTGCCGACACATTCCGGGCAGCGGCTCGCGAGCAGCTCATGGAATGGGGCGCCCGCAACAATGTCACCGTGATTGCCCAGGAAGGTGGTGATCCTGCCGCTGTGGCGTTCGACGCGGTTAACGCGGGCCGTGCTCGTCAGGCCGGCGTGGTGATGGTGGATACAGCCGGGCGGCTTCCCACCCAGTTGCACTTGATGGAAGAACTCAAGAAAATCAAACGCGTGGTGTCCAAGGCCGAAGGGTCGGCACCGCACGAGATCCTGCTGGTGGTCGATGGAAATACCGGTCAGAACGCCATCTCGCAGGTGAAGGCGTTTGACGCGGCGCTCGGTCTGACAGGGTTGATCGTGACCAAGCTGGACGGCACGGCCAAGGGTGGCACACTGGCCGCCCTGGCTGCGGGCAGCCAGGGGGTCAGGCCGATTCCGGTTTACTGGATTGGTGTGGGCGAAGGCATGAACGACCTACAGCCTTTCGTGGCGCGGGAATTCGCTTCTGCGCTCTTGGGAGACTAACTGCTCCGGCCGTTCCTGCGCTTGCGCGGTTTGTCCGTGGCCGGGGTGAAAGGGCTCACCTTGGCCAGCGTCTGAAGTGCCATATGAGAGGCCTGGGCTTCATGCTCTTGTGTGGCGGCCAGCCAACCCAGCGCAAACATGGCGGCTGCATGTTTGGCCCCAGCGCCGCGGTAGTACTCTGCGGCCACGTAGATGTCATTGAGCTGGCCCAGCGCTTTCTGCGCGGAAACCAGGGCACTGCGCAAGGGGGCCAGGCAGGCCTGATCCAAAGTGCCCTGCGCGAACTCCATGCTGTAGCGCAGCCGTTTTACCCGTTTGCGCATCAGGTGCCGCTCATCCCAGCCCGCCTCCAGAAAAGACGGCGCCTTGCGCCGGATCTCTTCCAGCCATTTGTTGAGCTTCTTGCTTAGCACGGGCGCTGCGGGGCGGGCCAGGCGCGAATTCTGGGCCAGATTGTCTCCAAACAGCACCAGATGTTCCAGCAGGTCCAGCAACATTAATTGGAACGCGGCCCGGGCGGCAAGTTCCGAACGCGCCTGTGTACCTTGTTCGCCCAACGACACACAGAAGCCGTCATCAGGGGGCATGCCGGCCTGCACCAACCGTGGCAGAAGCTCGCGTTGAATGACGTCCTGATCGCGCGCCTGACCCAGTTCCCGGAAAGTCGCAACAAGTTCGTCGCGCAGCGGCTTTGGCGGGGTGACCGCCTTTCCGAACAATTTCCAGCAGGTGCGCAGGCGCCGGATGCCCACACGCACCTGATGGACATACTCGATGCACTGGTCAGCG
>JAJUFI010000075.1 GCA_029263795.1 Alcaligenaceae bacterium | reverse complement strand
TTTGAGCCGCGCCTGAACTTGGCCGCTCAACTGAGCGATCCTGCCGATGGCTTCCGACATCTGCTGATTGGTGGAACTGACCTGAGTAACCGTATCGGCAACTTCCGTCATTTCCACGTTCAGTCGACTGAAATCGCCGGCCAGCTGATCGAAATTGCCCATGAAAGTGCGCACCAGCTCGCCTGAAGCGTTCAATTCAGCTTGAATGTCGTTGCTGCGCTTGCTGGTGTCTTCCACCAGGGAAAGAATCTGCCCCGCATGCTGGACGATTTCGCCCGTCGCAGCATTCACTCTTTCCGCCAGTTTGCCAACCTCGCTGGCAACCACAGCGAAGCCGCGGCCGGCGTCTCCTGCACGCGCGGCCTCAACCCCCGCATTCAGTGCGAGCAGATGCGTCTGGAGTGCAATATCCTTGATGAGACGGCTGGTGTCGTCCACCGATTGAGCCCGGCGTGTCAGTTGCCCGACCACGCCGGAGAACACCTGCATGTCATGCACCACGCGGTCTATGCGTTCGTTCAGGACTTTCAGCTGGCCCAGGGTCTGTTCCACAATGGCCATGTGCGCATGAAAGCCATCGGCAATTCCCCGAGTGGACGCCGCTGTCTGTTCGGACATTGCGGCAATTTGTTCACTTCGCTGCGCAAGCCCTTCTGCCTGCTGAACCTGCTCGCGCGACATATCACGACAGGCACGTGTCTGAGCATTCAGCCTGGCTGCATTCAGGGAAATATCAATGGCGGAGCGACGCATCACGACCAGACGCTCGCGCAGATCCCCAAGAAAAC
This sequence comes from Alcaligenaceae bacterium, assembly GCA_029263795.1. Lineage (GTDB taxonomy): Bacteria > Pseudomonadota > Gammaproteobacteria > Burkholderiales > Burkholderiaceae_B > Yanghanlia. Next base: position 11,909 of record JAJUFI010000075.1, on the reverse strand, counting down.
GGGAAAGGGGAATCGCAACGGTACTGAGAGTCCATGCCCGGTCGGCCAAGGTGGCCCTACCCAAACGCAGATGCCGCAACAAACGACCAACACCCAGCAAACGACGTGTGCCGTGCTTCATATGTCTCCCCTCCTCCGGGTTTGCCGTAAATCAGAACCCGAGACTGTCGAGCAGGTCGTCCACCTGATCCTGGCTGGTGACGATGTCAGGTTTGGATTGATCCACTGGCGGCCCGTTCAGCAGCGAATTGGCTTCCTCACGGCGTTCCTGAGGAACATTATCAATAAGAACCTGTACAAGCTCGGTCTCGATGGCCGTGACCACGCCCAGCATCTTCATGATGACCTGGCCGGTGAGATCCTGGAAATCCTGCGCCATGATGATGTCGAGCAGGGTGTCCTGAGTCTGTTTGGTTTTCTCAGGAATTTCTTTGAGCATGGCGCGGGTGGCGTCAACCAGCTCGCGAGCTTCGGAAAGCTCCACCGGGTGGTCGAACCAGGCCTGCCAGCGCTCGTCCAATTCGAGCGCACGGCGCTGCAAGTCTTCCTGAACCGGTTGCAGGGCTTCCGCTGCGTTGAGCACACGGTTGGCTGCCTGTTCGGTCATGCGGGCGACGTAATGGAGGCGGTCGCGCGCGTCGGGAATCGCGTAGGCGGCCTCCTTGACGGCCTGATCCAGACCCAGTTCGCGCATGCTGTCACGCAGCATGCGCGTCAGCTGCGCAATTCGGAGAATCAGCTTGTCGTCGACGTTGCCGCCTTCCGGAGCATTCTGCGTTTCCATGACAGCCTCCTCAGACGCCAAGTTTTTCGAAGATCTTGTTCAGCTTTTCTTCGAGTGTTGCAGCTGTAAAGGGTTTCACCACGTAGCCGTTCGCACCGGCCTGGGCGGCCGCAATGATGTTTTCCTTCTTGGCCTCGGCAGTGACCATCAGCACCGGAAGTTTGCTCAGGTTCGGGTCAGCCCGAATGGCCTTGAGCATTTCCAGGCCATCCATGTTCGGCATGTTCCAGTCCGAAACCACGAAATCGAAGTTGCCGTTACGCAGTTTTTCCAGGCCCATGGCCCCGTCTTCGGCTTCATCGACGTTTTCGAACCCAAGGTCCTTGAGCAGATTCTTGATGATCCGACGCATGGTCGGAAAATCATCAACAATCAGGATTTTCATGGTTTTCTGTACCACTTGATACTCTCCGGTAAATGATTGTTTTCAGTCCGCTTCTACACGCGCAGATGGGTGGTGCCCGCACTGGCCAGAATGCGCTCACTGATTTCCGACAGGGGGACGGCCTCATCAGCCGCTCCTATGTGCAAGGCTTCGCGCGGCATGCCGAACACGACGCAGCTTGCTTCATCCTGTGCGAAGGTAATGGCGCCGGCCTTCTTCATGGCCAGCAGCCCTTGGGCTCCGTCCTTGCCCATGCCGGTCAGCAACACGCCCACTGCATTGCGACCAGCCACTTCAGCGGCCGAATTAAACAGCACATCGACTGAAGGACGATGGCGATTCACCGGCTCGCTGGGATCGAGCTTGACGATATAGTTCGCACCCGAGCGCGCCAACTTCATGTGGGCTACCCCACCGGGTGCGAGATAAACGTGGCCTGGCAATACACGCTGGCCATCTTCCGCTTCGTGAACCTGCATGGCGCACAAGCTGTCGAGGCGCTGCACAAAGGATTTTGTGAACCCTGCCGGCATGTGTTGCGTGATCATGATTGCCGGGCTGTTTGGCGGCAGTGGTTCCAGAACCTGGCGTATGGCTTCCGTACCACCGGTGGACGCCCCAATCATGACGAGCTTTTCTGTGGTGGAGAACGGCCGCGTGGACACCAGTTGCTTGCGCGGAGCGCCCCTCACCGCCTGCCGTGGACGCGAGGCTGCTGCCGCACGGATTTTATCGGCAATCAGATCGGTGTATTCGAGGAGCCCATCACGCAGGCCAAGCTTGGGCTTGGTGACGAAATCCACAGCGCCAAGCTCCAGCGCGCGCAGGGTGACTTCCGAACCGCGTTCCGTCAGGGAAGAGACCATGACAACCGGCATCGGTCGCAGCCTCATAAGGCGGTCGAGGAAATCGAGGCCATCCATGCGCGGCATTTCGACGTCCAGCGTGAGGACATCCGGATTGTGCTTCTTGATGAGCTCCCGGGCAACCAGAGGATCTGGCGCAGTGGCGACAACCTCCATGTCCGGCTGGCTGTTGATGATTTCAGTCATCAAACTGCGCACCAGAGCGGAGTCATCGACGCACAGAACGCGAATCTTTTTTGTCATAGCAACGTCTCACCTTCGTACTGCTCGGACCGCTTACGTCTTCGCGTAGACAGTCTGGCCCTGCAAACGGAACGCGTCCGTGAGGTAGGTAAAGTTCTCGGAATGGCCGGCGAACAGCAAGCCGCCAGTCTTCAAGGTGGGAGCGAACCGCTCCAGCACCTTAACCTGCGTGTCCTTGTCGAAGTAGATCATCGTGTTGCGACAGAAAATGGCGTCGAAACTTCCTGGTGGCGGCCAGTCTTTCTGCAGCAGGTTGAACACGCCGAATTCGATCATGTTGCGCAGATTATCCTTCACGCGGACAAGGCCGGCACGGCGGCCGGTGCCACGCTGGAAATACTTGCGCAGATAGTCGTCTGACACCGGCTTGACCCGCTCGCTGGAATACACCCCTTCCCGGGCCTTCTGTATGGCCGAGGTATCGATATCGGTGGCCCATATGGAAACCCCGACGTCGGGCTGGGGCACCGATTCGCGCAAGGTAATCGCGATGGTGTAGGGTTCCTCGCCGGTGGATGCAGCACAGCACCAGACGGAAATTGGTTTGCGCCGGGCACGTACGAACCGCGCCAGAATTTCGAAGTGATGCTGCTCGCGGAAGAACGCCGTGTGGTTGATGGTGAAGGAATTGACAAATACTTCCCACTCCGGCGACTGCGGGTTGCGCGCGAGGTCGTCAAGATATTCGCGCACACTGTCGTGGCCGACCTGATGCGCCCGCAAAGCGAGCGTACGGCCGGCCATTTCCTGCTTGTGCTCGCCCAGAACAATGCCGGCGCGGCCCTGCAAAAGCCGCGCCGCATACTCGAAGTCGCCCTGTGACAATCGAGCCCGCTCTGGGAGCGCAAAGATGGAATTAGGATTATTCAATGGTTCCATTACATCAGGAGCTTAACAAAGCCCCTGCCCGTTTGTCCGGATGCAACAGAGCTCCAGCCGATTCATATTGCTGCGCGATTCCCTTGCGTTGGTCATCATCCGGGCTCAGGTCGATGATTTCGCTCGTATTCACTTTGAAAATGGCCACCAGTTCCGTCAGGCGGCGGGCCTGATCCTGCAATGAGCCGGCAGCAGCAGCGGCTTGCTGCACCAGCGCGGCGTTCTGCTGCGTGACGCCGTCCATTTCTGCAACCGCGGCATTCACCTGGCTGATCCCGTCAGACTGCTCGCGCGAAGCCGTGGCGATTTCATCCATGATGGTGGTGACGGTATCAACCGAACGAACGACTTCCTCCATGATGTCACCGGCCGCACTGGCCTGCTGGGCGCCATTGGCTACCTTTTGCAGGGATTCCTCAATGAGCTGTTTGATTTCACGGGCTGCCTGCGCGCTGCGTTGTGCCAGGGAACGGACTTCACCGGCGACCACTGCAAAACCTTTGCCCTGCTCACCGGCCCGGGCTGCTTCCACCGCAGCGTTGAGAGCAAGGATGTTGGTCTGAAAGGCGATGCCGTCGATCACGCCAACGATTTCCGCCATCTTGTGTGAACTGTCGGAGATTTCTCCCATGGTTCCCACCACAGCTGTGACTGCGGAGCCGCCTCGCTGCGCGACTTCGGCAGCGCCCTTCACGAGGCGGTCAGCTTCTGTGGCATGTTCCGTGTTCTGCTGAACAGTGCTGGCGAGTTGCTCCATGCTGGCCGCTGTCTGCTGTAGTGATGCTGCCTGGCGCTCGGTCCGGCTGCTCAGGTCGGTGTTACCCAGGTAAATTTCCTGTGCACCGACATTGATTTCGTCCACACCCTGACGCACCGTGCCCACGATGTGAGTGAGGCTTTCCTGCATACGCGCCATGGCTTGCAGCAGTACGCCGATTTCGTTGTTGGAGTCGACGTGAATGCGCTGGGTCAGGTCGCCGCCGGCAATGCGATCAGCATGTGAACCAGCCACACGCAGAGGACGAAGAACCATGCGGTTCAGGAAAACATAAGTCAGGAATGCGATGAGGAAACATGCCAGCATGCCCACCGCAACCAGTTTCACCACCAGCTCGTATTGATTGATCTCACCTTGGTAGGTGGAATCAATTACCGCCTGTTGTGCGCGCTGCAGAGCATTCCACGAGTTGAAGAGATCGCGTTCCAGAGCAGGCACCACGGAATCGCGCAGGCGTTCGTATTCACCGTCTTCCCCGGCCGCGACAGCATCGAACATGGGCCCGACGCCCCGGTTCATGAGGGCATCAAAATGCTGTGCGATCTGGGGAGCGAGTTGCTGACCGCTTTCGGTGTTCTTGGCACTTTCCTGAAAAACGCGGAAAGCATCGAGCGCGGCGGCACGGTAGTCACGGCCCTGCTTGAGTTCGCTCTCGACTTCGTTGGCAGTGCCGAAGATGCGCGCGTACGCGGCCCGCGACAGAGCTGCCTGCACATTGCGATAGCCATCGACAGCTTGCGATAGCGCCGCCCCCGCCCGCTGATTCTGCACAATGGCATCCAGCGAAATATTGCCGGCCCGCAGAGATAGCACACCGAGCGCAGCACCTGCGATCAACATGAGAAGATAAAAGACCAGCACCAAAATAATGCTGGTGCGAATCTTCATGTTATTTGCCAGCGACGACTTTCGCATATTCCCTACCTGTCTTGAAGTTCACGAAAGACCCGGCTCGCGAAAGCCGGATTCCCGGGGAAAAGCCACCTCAGACGGCGGCCGCGGCCTCCACAAGCGCCATTTCTTCACTCGTCATGAGTTTTTCAATGTCGACAAGAATCAGCATGCGGTCACCTACTGTGCCGATGCCGGTGAGATATTCAGTGGAGAATGCTGTTCCGAACTGAGGCGCTGCGCTGATCTGTGACTTCTGCAGCATGAGGACGTCGGACACGCCGTCAACCACAATGCCCACGACGCGCGACTTCAGGTTCAGGATGACGACGACTGTTTGGTGGTCGTATTCCACGTTCGCCAGGTTGAACTTGATGCGCATGTCCACAATGGGCACGATCACGCCGCGCAGGTTCGTCACACCTTTCACGAAGGGAGGCACATTGGCGATACGCGTGACAGTCTGTGCGTCATAGCCGCGGATTTCCTGTACCTTCAGGATATCGATGCCGTATTCCTGTGCCGCCAGAGTGAAGATGAGATATTCCTGGCCGGTGGTTTCGGACGTTTTCTGAGCGTCTGCTTGATAGGACATTTGAATCTCCGGAATTCTGGGTAGTGACTATACGGTTGCCGGACGTTGGTTCTGCGAAGTCTGCATGAGGGCGAAGACGTCGACGATGAGGGCCACACTGCCATCCCCGAGAATCGTAGCAGCAGATACGCCAGGGATCTTCTTGTAGTTCGCTTCCAGATTCTTCACGACCACCTGATGCTGGCCGACGAGATGGTCCACAAGCAGTGCGAAACGGACGTCCTGCACTTGCAGGATGACGGCGATGGCGCGCGTGATTTCCTTTTCGGCATTGGCCACGTCGAAGACTTCGTGCAAGGCCACCAGCGGCAGATAGTCTCCACGCACTTGCAATACTTTTTCGGTTTCCGAAATGGAGTGGATCTGCTCCTTCGTGGGCTGCAGGGACTCCGTGACGTTGCTCAGCGGCAGGATGAAGGTTTCATCGCCCACACGTACCGACATGCCGTCGAGGATGGCCAGGGTGAGCGGAAGCACGATGCGGATGGTGGAACCCTCGCCCGCCTTGGAAAAGATCTGAATGTGGCCACCCATGCCTTGAATATTGCGCCGGACGACGTCCATGCCCACGCCACGACCGGAGATTTCGGTGACCTGCTCTGCAGTGGAGAAGCCCGGTGCGAAGATCAGCGGCCAGAGTTCTTCGTCAGGTGTGCTCTCGTTGACCGGGAAGCCCTGGGCCATGGCCTTCTTGAGAATCTTCTCGCGGTTCAGCCCGGCGCCATCGTCACGTACTTCGATGACGATCTGGCCACCGTGGTGTTGGGCGGCCATGGTGATAGTGCCTTCCGGATTCTTTCCAAGCTCGGCGCGGCGCTCGGGAGTTTCCACGCCGTGGTCGATACTGTTGCGCACCAGGTGGGTGAGTGGGTCAATGATGCGTTCGATAAGGCTCTTGTCCAGCTCAGTGGCGGCGCCCTGTGTTTCGAGTCTGATCTTCTTGCCCATTTTGGCAGCGGCCTCACGCACCACACGTGGGAAGCGGCTGAAGACGTAATCCATGGGCACCATGCGGATGGACATCACGGCTTCCTGGAGGTCGCGCGCATTGCGATCAAGCTGCTCAATGCCGTTGAGCAGCCTGTCATGCAGAACCGGGTCCAGCGTTGAGGCCGTTTGCACCAGCATGGCTTGAGTGATGACCAATTCCCCAACGAGGTTGATGATCTGGTCTACCTTTTCCACTCCGACGCGAATAGTGCTGCTGCCGGAGCCACCACCGGTGGGGATGGACGAGGCCGAGGATTTTGCCACCGGTTTGGCCGGTGCTGCCGGCTTTTCGACAGGCTTAGCAACTTCCGCGGCGGGAGCGGGAGTGGCAGCAGGCTGGGCGGCTGCAGCGGGAGCGGGAGTGGCTGGCGTAGCGGGCGCGGGAGCAGCCGGCGCCGGCGCGGCAGCGGCCTGTGCTGGTGCAGCGGCAGACTGTGCCGCAACGGCGGGTTCCGCTGGAGTGGAGGGCTGCCCCCCCGGGGCAGCTTCGTAGCTGACCTTGACTTGGTCATCGTTCACAATGAAGCAGCACACCGCGACGATGTCCGCCTCAGCCGTGTTGGTCTTGAGCCAGAATGTGATGGTGTCGCCCTGGCGCTCTTCGTGCAGAACCTCGCCCATCAAGGCCATTTCCGCAGCCAGCGACAGCATGTCGCTTTCCTTGATGCGGGTGACCTGTATCTTCATGGGCAGGTTGGCGGACGCACCCGCGGCCGGGACCGGCGCCGCTGCTGCGGGAGCGGGAGCCGCCTGAGCCGGGGCCTGTTCAGCAGGCTGTGGCTGAGCTTCTGCCTGAGCGGGTGCGGGCTGGACCGCGGCCGGAGCTGCTTGTGGCGCCGGCTGTGCAGGTGCTGCCTGACCAGCGACGACGCGCTCTTGCGCCAGCGTACGCAGTTGCGCACAGATACGGTCGTATGCTTCCTGGCTCGGCTCCTGCTGGTTGCGGTACGCGGCAACTTGGTCCATTAGAACGTCTTTGGTTTCAAGAAAGAGGTCAATCATGTCCTTGCGGAGAGTCATCTCGCCGCGACGGATGTAGTCGAGCAAGTTCTCCAGCAGGTGCGTCGTGTCGGCCAGCATGCCGAAGCAGCCGAAAGTGCCCGCGCCACCCTTGATGGAGTGGGCAGCACGGAAAATACCGTTGAGCTGGTCAATGTCCGGATTGTCGACATCCAGGCTCAGAAGCAGTTGCTCCATGTCATTGAGCAACTCATCGGCTTCATCGAAGAACGTATCGAAAAACTGACTCAGGTCCACGCCTGCACTCATGATCGATTCCCTATAAACTCGTCTGTCTCGTGCAACCACGGCGACCGCCGCCGGCCCACGGCAATATTACCTAATGTTACCCGCTGAACCGGAAGTGGGGCCGCTATTTGCCACGCCCGTCTGCGACGGAAGGACAGTTTCCACCAACGTGGTGCCAATTCGTGGAGTCAAAGGCATTTCAAACGGCGCGGCCATGTTGGCTGCCGGCGCTGCTGAGCCCTCGCTTGGTTCACCAAGCGGCCCTGCGGGCAGTTCAGGCAGAGCACCCGGAATCATCAGCGGTGGCGGTTCGTCGAATTCCAGGGGAGCACGCTGTTCCACCCCTAGCGATTTCGAAGCACCCTTACCCAGGACTTCGTCCAGATCAATCGGTTTGGCATAAGAAGCGTCCTGCTCGTCCATGCGCCGTTCGGCGCGACGGTTCAGAACGAGAATGCTTATGCGCCGGTTGGCGTCAGCGTATGGGTCTTCCATCAGATTGACGGTGGAGGACACACCCAGAACACGACGCACCTTGGATTCATCCATGCCGCCGGCCACGAGCTCGCGGCGGGCCGCGTTCGCGCGGTCGGCAGACAGTTCCCAGTTGGAGTATTCACGTTCGCCGGTGGCGTACTGCCTGGCGTCGGTGTGGCCCGTGATGGTGATGGAATTCGGCATGCGATTGAGCACGGGCCCGAGCTGCCTCAAGATGACACGCATCTCGCGCTGCAGCTTGGCGCTGCCCGTGTCAAACATGGGGCGGTTCTCGCGGTCGAGAATCTGGACTCGCAAGCCGTCGGGAGTCATGTCCAGCAGCATCTGCGGGCGGTATTCGGACATGACAGGGTCATGCTCGATGAGCTGCTCGAGGCTTTCACGCAGGTTTTCCAGGCGCTCCATGTCGGTGATGTCACCAGTGTCGCGCGGTGTGCGTGGGGTGAGCTGGAAGTTCGGAATGACGCTGGGTGCGCCGCCTGGAATCACCGCATCGGTGCCCAGGGGCTTGTTCTCGTTTTGAGAGCGGATGGCCTCGACCAAAGGCTTGCGGAAGTATTCCGCAACCAGGGTGAGCTCGTGTACCGGAATCAACGACAACAGCCACATGACCAGGAAGAAGGCCATCATGGCTGTCATGAAGTCAGCGTAAGCAATCTTCCAGCTGCCACCGTGTGGCTGCTCGTGATGCAGTTTCTTGCGCCGGATGACGACGCGCGGTTCCCCTTTGCTCATGTTGCCGTCAGCCGCGACGTGCGCCGGCGCGCACTTGTTTGACGTGGTCTTCCAATTCCATGAAGGAAGGACGCAGATGCGAATAAAGCACCTTGCGACCGAATTCCACGGCGAGTTGCGGCGGATAACCGTTCATGCTGGCCAACAGGGTGACCTTGATGCATTCAAGCACTTTCACGGAGGAGATTGAGCGACGCTCCATGCTGGCGGCAAGCGGCGCAACGAAACCATAGGCCATCAGAATACCCAGGAATGTGCCGACCATGGCCTTGGAGATAAGGTCCGCCAGAATGGCCGGTGGCTGATCAACTGCGGAAAGTGCCTTGATCACCCCCAGAACAGCTGCCACGATACCGAACGCCGGCAGGCCGTCGGCTACGGCACGCAAGGCGTTGCAGGGAATGTTGCGTTCGTGCAGATGGGTTTCGATTTCCTGATCCATGAGCGTTTCGATTTCGAAGGAACTCATGTTGCCGCTGATTATCAGACGCATGTAGTCGGAAATAAATTCGACCAGGACAGGGTCGCCCACGACGCTAGGGTATTCGGCAAAGATTGGGCTGGAATAGGGTTCTTCGATGTCGCTTTCGACAGACATCAGGCCGTCGCGACGGGCCTTGTTCAGCAACACATACAGCAGAGCCATGAGCTGCATGTAGGTTTCTTTGCCGTAGGGGTTACGACGCAAAACCTTGGGAATGGCCCCGAACATCATCTTCATGGACTGGCCGGAACTGGATGCCACATAAGCGCCCAGAGCCGAACCGCCGATGAGGAGCAATTCGAAAGGTTGATAGAGGGCTCCCAATGCGCCGCCCATGAATACATAGGCGCCGATTACGGAGAACAGAACGATGATATAACCGAGAAAGATGAACACGGGTTGCCCTAGCCAAGCCTATCCAGAGTGGGTATGTTCGCCGAAAGCGGCGCCTGAGGAATGGGGTATCAATGGCCGATTTACGCCTTAAATCGGAACATCTTACCTTTGCGCAAGTTTTGAAACTTTAGGTCTCACTCAGGGCGCCGCTGGACGCGAGCGGTGACAATTCGGGAGTATCGTGTAGTGACACGTTCGCCGCCCTGCGGCTACGTGTGCGGCCGGCCGGCCCCTTTGCCAACTTGCCAGCTGCCACACCCGCCTGTGTCAGGGCGATTGCATCACGCTTGCTGTCGGCGTCTGCGGCCTTGCCGGAGGCTGCAGCCCTGGGCGACGTGGAGGCAACTTTGGCCGTGGCAGATGTTGTTCGGCGCTTGCGTGTTTTGCCTGCCCGTGGTGGCGGACGGCAGATTGCGCAGACAAAGCCAGCCTGAGGGTCGTGCGCATGGGCAATGAACCCCCCCTTGCAGCGCTCACAATATGAAAGCTGAAGCAGGTTGCTGTCGAAGAAACGGATCAACATCCAGGCGCGAGTGAAGCTCAGGACGGGTTCTTCGCCGGGGGGTGTACCAAGGCCGCCGTCAGCCTGTTCAGCATAGAGGCGGTAGGCTTCAACCAGGGCACGTGACTTCTTTGCCGGGGTGTGCGTGTCCAGATAGCGGTAAATACTATAGAAGACACTGGAATGAATATTGGGCAGCCAGGTCATGAACCAGTCGACCGAGAAGGGAAGCATCCCTTTGGGAGGGGAGCACTCCTTGACTTCCCTGTACAGACGAGCCAGCCGGTCGTAGCTTAGACTTGTTTCTGCCTGCAAAACCTGTAGTCGGGCTCCGAGCTGGATCATGTCGGTGGCCAGAAGAATTTCTTCGGCCTCTTTCGCGACACTTTTCTTACTCATGGGAGAACTCGATTCAGGCCAGTTGTTCAGGCGAACGCTGAGCAAGAAGAATGGTGGAGTGAGCCTGTTGCAAAACACCGCCCAGGACATCCTGACCAAGAGTGGACAGGAGTTCGTAATCGTTGAGGCGGAACCCGCAGATCAGCGTGTTGCTGCCCGCGAGCTTGACCAACTGAGCAGGTGACAAACCAAGGATGATATCAGCAACGTCGGAGTCAAACCCCAGACGGTACATGCCGGCGGCATAGTTTTCGCGCAGCAGGCGCTGTGCCAACATTAGATACGACAGGTTAACTTCCTGAATGTCGCTCAAAGCACTGTTTTCAGAGGCGGGCACGATCCCATTCCTTATTGATTAGCCAATGATGATCAATTTTTGCCAAATTATACTCTTTGTAACCGCAAACCACCGGTTTTTGAAGTCAAGAGGGTGTATACATGCAAAAATCGAATGAACCAATGAAGAAATAGTAGCAAAATTAATGTGAAATTACTATTTGTACCGACTCAGTAACTTTGTTAAAGATCAAAAAGCCACGAGTGCCCACAAAATGTGTCGCTATTTTGCTGATTGGAGACGTCTGACGGCGATATTGTGCGCCATTTTCATCCTTTCGGGATGCGCTGGGCCGTCCCAACAACAGCGTGATATTGCACTGCAACAACTGCCGGAGTCACACCGCCAGGAAGTGGTGATGACGGCACTCGGGCTGATGGGCAGTCCTTACCGATATGGGGGGCGCGACCCCTTTGCAGGCTTCGACTGCAGCGGATTGGTGAGCTATGTCTTTCAGAAGGCCTCCGGTACACCGCTACCGCGCAGTGCATACGAGCAGGCCGCAGTCAGCCGGCGCATCAACCGGCGCGAGCTTCGCGCAGGCGACCTGGTGTTCTTCAATACTTTGGGGCGGCCGAATTCCCATGTTGGTATCTATATAGGAGACGGCCGGTTTGTAAACGCGCCCTCCTCCGGAGGACGCGTCAGGGTCGACAGCCTCAGCAACCCTTATTTTTCCAAGCGCTTCAATTCAGCGCGCACTCTGTTCTCCAGCCGCTGAACTCCTGGGCTGGGCCGCCCGCCTCTGAATTAAAGCATCACTACTCAAGCGGAAATTCGGCGTATTGCTGGGCAAGCGCCAGAAACTCTTCCAGGCGGGGGTCTTCACCCGTTTCTTCCTGCACCACTTTGGCCACAGCCGGCGCAACCTGGGCTGCCAGCAAGGCATCCAGAAACAG
>JAJUFI010000173.1 GCA_029263795.1 Alcaligenaceae bacterium | reverse complement strand
CGCCTCCGTCGGGGCGCGGCGCATGAATCAAGCACTTTGGAGGGGCATCATGGGCAGTCTCGGTCTTGCCTTGCTCAATAGTCTGGATATCGGCCTTCTGCTGTTCATCATCGCCGTGGGCCTGAACATTGTCTTCGGCGTACTCAACGTCATCAATTTCGCGCATGGGGCGCTCTATATGCTGGGCGCTTATCTTGCGTTCAGCTGCATCAACGGGCTGGGCATGCCGTTCTGGCTGACGCTTCTTGTCGCACCTCTGGGCGTGGCCGTGCTTGCTGTACTGGTGGACAGGCTGATGCTGCGATTTGTCTACCAGCGTGAAGTCACCGACAGTCTGCTGCTCACTTTTGCCTTGTTGCTGATTCTGAATGAGTCGGTACGCATGATCTGGGGCACGGGCATTCATGTGGTGGAACCGCCCGAGTTGCTGCGCGGCACTGTCAACCTGCCGGGGGGAATCCGATATCCCCTGTACAGCCTGTTCGTCATACTGGCCGGAGGCATCGTCCTGTTTGGGCTTTGGTTCCTGTTCAACAAGACGAGGGCCGGTAAGATCATGCGGGCTGCAGCGCTCGACCGCGACATGGCTCAGGTGCTGTGCATCAACACGCGGTTGGTGATTACCGGCGTGTTCGCCTTCGGAGCCTGGTTGGCCGCAGTTGGCGGCGTCGTGGCGGCACCGATGCGTGCCATTGACCCTGGAATGGGCGACAAGATCATTATCGAAAGCTTCATTGTTGTCGTGATTGGTGGCCTGGGCAGTTTCCCTGGAGCCTTGCTGGGTGCGATCGTGCTGGGCCTGATCCACGGCCTGGGCGGCCGCTTCCTGCCGGAAATCAACCTCATGCTGCCCTTCGTCGGAATGGCGATTGTGCTGCTGCTCAAACCGCACGGCCTGCTGGGCAGGCGCGCTTCACTGTGAGGACAACATGGTTTCACACGAGAAAACAATGAATGCGAATCGGGCAGAGCAAGCCACCGGGTCTGCTCAGGTAAGACAGGCCGGTGCTTCACCAAACATGACGCGTGGTGCCTGGGTGGTGGGTGCCCTGGTGCTGATTCTTCTGGTCGCCTTGCCTTGGGTAGCCCCGTACTTTTATATCTTCATCGCGACCGAAGTGCTCATACTGGGCCTGCTGGCCGCCAGCTTCAACCTCATTTTTGGCTACACCGGCATGCTGAGCTTTGGCCATGCAGCCTTCTTTGGCATAGGCTCTTACGCCGTGGCCATGCTCCTGCAGGCTTATCAATGGCCCCTGCTGGCCTGCCTGCTGGCAGCCGTGGTGGTGGCCACCGTGCTGGCACTGGTCATAGGCTTCTTCTGCGTTCGCCTGAATGAAGTCTATTTCGCCATGTTGACGCTGGCCTTCGGCATGATGGTGTTCTCCATTGCTCACCAATGGCGTTCCGTCACCAACGGCAGTGACGGCATAGCAGGTTTCTCGGTGACATCCTTCGGCCTGGGGCTGGATCTGCAGCTGGGGAATCCCAGTGTGTATTACCACGTGGTGCTGGTCATTGTGCTGCTGGCTGCAGCTCTGCTTTACCTGATCTGCCGTTCTTCCTTCGGGCTCATACTGCGGGCCATTCGCCAGAACCCGGAGCGCGTTGCTTTCTGCGGCATCAATGTGCGCGCCTACCGCCTGGCCTCCTTCACGGTGGCCGGGGCGTTTGCTGGGCTGGCAGGCGGGCTGATGGCGCCATTCCTGCGGATTGCCAGCCCCGAACTGCTGCACTGGTCTATGTCTGCTGAACCGGTGCTTATGACCATTCTCGGCGGCAGCGGCTATTTCCTCGGCCCATTTGTCGGCGCCGGCATGTTCGTGCTGCTGGAAGCCTGGATCACCAGCATGACACAGGCTTGGATGCTGGTGCTGGGCATTATTCTGGCCTTCATGGTGATGTTCTTCCGCCGTGGGCTGCTCGGAACGGTTCTCGACTGGATTCAGGAGCGTAAATGATGCACACGCAGGAAAAGGACATCATTCTTCAGGTGTCGGGAATAGGAAAACGGTTCGGCGGTGTGGCAGCGGTTTCCAATGTCGATCTCGACGTTTACCGCCACGAAACCCTGGCCATCATCGGGCCCAACGGCGCCGGTAAAACGACTTTCTACAACTTGCTCTCCGGGCGCATGCAGCCGAGCAGTGGCCGCATCGTGTATGAGGGCAGGGACATTACCGGCATGCCGCCACATGAAATCAGCCGCCTGGGCATTTCCCGCTCCTTTCAGATCAACAACATCTTCGAGGAGATGACCGTACGTGAAAACGTCGAGGTGGCGGTGACGGCGCTGCGGGGCGAAGGACGGCGCTGGAACAACCTCGCTTCCCGCAACCGCTCCGTGCAGGCCGACGCCGACGAACTGCTCGAGAGGCTCTCCCTGTCGGAGCTGGCCCACCAGCGCGCCGGGGTCATCAGCTATGGCGACAAGCGTCTGGTGGAAATCGCCGTCGTGCTGGCCACGCAGCCCAAATTGGTGTTGCTGGATGAGCCCACGGCCGGCATGACACCGGACGAAACCCAGCGAGTGGTCAATCTGGTGAAGTCCCTGCGTGAAAGCGGCGACTACACCTTTCTGATTACCGAGCACGACATGAATGTGGTGTTTGGCCTGGCTGACCGCATTCTGGTCATGCACCGCGGCCAGAAGCTGGTGTTGGGCACACCCGAAGAAGTCAGGGCGCACCCCGAAGTGCGCCGCGCGTACCTGGGCACTGCAGACGAGGAGATGACAACATGATGCTGGAGGTTCGTGACATACACACCTATTACGGTGAGAGCCATGCGCTGCAGGGCATCACGTTGAGTCTGGAAGAGGGGGAGACGGTCTGCCTGCTGGGCCGCAACGGTGCCGGCAAGAGCACGACTCTGCGCAGCATCATTGGTCTGAATGCGCCACGCAGCGGTAAAGTCATTTTCGACGGTACTGATGTAACCGGTTGGCCGGCTTACCGGATAGCCCGACAGGGCGTTGGCCTGGTGCCGGAGGACAGGCGCATCTTTCCCGGGCTGACCGTGCGCGAAAACTTGGAAGTGGGCTTTTACCAGCGGCCGGGCACCAAGAACCCCTGGACGCCGGAGCGCATTTTTGATGAATACCCCATGCTGGCGGAACTGGCCAACCAGGATGGCAGCACACTATCGGGTGGCCAGCAGCAGATGCTGGCGGTTGCTCGCTCCCTGATGAGTGCGCCCCGGCTTTTGCTGCTGGACGAACCCAACGAGGGTCTTGCACCTGTCATCGTGAAGCAGATCGGCCGGCTCATTGACGACCTTTCCAGGACCACCACCATCCTGTTCACTGACCAAAGTGTGCACTTCGCGTTGCAGCATGCGCGCCGTGCTTACATTCTCGAGAAGGGCAGAGTGGTTCACCACGCCAGTAGCGAGGAACTGCTCCAGGACGAAGCCATCCAGCAACGCTATCTGTCTGTATGAATTAGAATTTTCCGTTTTTTCATAACCGGGATACGGAATGGTCGGGGACTTTGAGTCGTTCAAGGCAGATCTCAGCCTTTCCAAGCTCGAGATCTGTCGGGCTCTGTATCGGCAGAATGCGGGCCACATACGTATCCGCAAGGAACATGTGGCCGTGCCGAACCTGGTGCGCATTGTGGAGTCCACCCTGCGTCTGGCACGGGTCAAGGGCTTTCACGCCATGTCGCTGCGTGACCTGTCGGCGGATTCAGGTATGAGCATAGGCGGCCTCTATGCCTATATCCGCAATAAGGACGACCTCGTGCATCTGATCCAGATGCACGGCATGTTGCTTACCCGGCGTACCCTGCACGATTACACCGAAGGTGTCGACGACCCGCGCGAGCGCCTGCATTCGGCATTGCGCGCCCATGTCTACCTCAGTGAACTCATGCAACCCTGGTTCTACTTCTCCTTTATGGAAACGCGCAACCTGCCACAGCCGCAAAAAAAGGAAGCCATTGCCATTGAGCGAGAAGTCGAGGACATCTTCCATGACATTATTGTGGAAGGCATGGAGCGCGAATGTTTCCGCCGCGTGGACGCGCGCCTGCTGGCAGCGATTTCCAAAGCCATGATGCAGGACTGGTATCTGAAGCGCCGCAAGTATCGTGATCATGAGGTGGGGCCTACGGCCTACGCGGATTTCCTCTGCGACATGATGGATCGCTACTTGCAGCCAGACTGAGTAGTCGCTTCGCCGGAAGCTGATGTGTTTACATATTTTCTGGAATCGAATAAAGTTGTCTAACAACTTTATGGAGCATCCCATGGCCGAAGTGTCACCTGCCGTCATTGAAAAACTGAAGGGCGTGAGTACTGCAACCATCAGTACTTGTTTGTTCAAGCGCGGCCTGCGCAACCAGTACATGCAGGGCGTGGTACCAGTGGGTGCACCCAAGGCGAGCAGTATGGTCGGCCCCGCTTTCACCCTGCGCTACATGCCTGCTCGGGAAGATCGCAATGGTCTGGAAGTGTTCCGCAACCCGGAGCACCCCCAACGCAAGGCCGTGGAAACTTGCCCGCCGGGTGCCGTGCTCGTGATGGACAGCCGCAAGGACCCTCGCGCCGCATCAGCAGGCTCCATTCTGGTGGGGCGTCTGCAGCAACGCGGGGTGGCCGGTGTGGTGACGGATGGCGGTTTCCGCGATTCCGGCGATATTGCCCGTCTCGACATTCCGGCCTTTCATCAGCGGCCCTCTGCACCGACCAACCTGACGCTGCACGAGGCAATTGAAATCAACGTACCCATAGGTTGCGGCGACGCACCCGTTTTTCCGGGCGACATCATTGTCGGAGACTGCGACGGCGTAGTAGTGATCCCTGCTCACTTGGCGGCCGAGATTGCCGACGAAGCTGCCGAAATGACGGTTTTCGAAGATTTTGT
>JAJUFI010000081.1 GCA_029263795.1 Alcaligenaceae bacterium | reverse complement strand
CCGGATGCCCTGTTCGAGCGCATCAAACCCTTTATCGCCTGCTTCGCCTCGGACATCACCCACGCCGGTGACGTGGGCGCCGGTCAAGTGGTGAAGATCCTCAACAATATGGTGCTCTACGAAACCGTGCTGGCACTGGCTGAGGCGCGGGCCATCGGTGTCAGAGCCGGCGTTGACCCGAAGCGGCTGTTTGAAGCCCTGTCGACTGGCTCCGCAGACAGCTTTGCGCTTCGCAACCACGGCATGAAGGCCATCGTTCCGCAGGAGTTCCCCGAACGCGCGTTCCCGGTATCCTACGCCAAAAAAGATTTGGAATATGCGGTTGCGCTGGCAGAGTCCGTCAATGTGGACGCATGTGGCGCGAAGAACCTGGTGGCCTGCTTCGAGGCGGCCATTGCCGACGGCCACGGCGACAAGTATGCCCCGGCAATTAGCCTGGTGTTCGAGAAAGCAGGCCGGACAGCCTGAAGCCGATGGCACCCCGGAGCGCAACTCGGGCATGCCTGGCGTCATGGCATAATACCCGGCATTCCAACGGAGCAAGCACTGACATGACCCAGGCATCTGACAGCGGCGGCGTCGCTGCCGTAGACCGGGCAATTGCCGTTCTACGGTCGGTTGCTCGAAACGCCGCGCCCATCACCTTGGCTGACCTGGCGCGCGATACCGGGTTCTATAAAAGTACGTTGCTGCGCCTTCTTGCGTCTCTGGAGCGCTCCGCGCTGGTGGTCCGGCGCACTGACGGCCGCTACGCCCTGGGGCCATACGCGCACGAGCTCGGTCGCGCCTATGAAGCCACCTATCGCGTTACCGCAGTGCTGCGGCCCATTCTTGCGGAACTTGTGGACAAGGGCACGGAAAGCGCCTCCTTCCATGTGTATCACGACCAGCAATACCGGGCCTGCCTGCTGAGAATCAATTCTCACCATTCCACGCTTGACCGGATTGACGTTGGCGACCTGCTGCCCATCGAACGGGGCGCGGCAGGAAAGCTCATCCTTGCCTTTGCAGGCACGGGCCTCGCTCCCTCCCCCCAGAACCTGCTGGCCACATCCATTGGCGAGCGCGACCCGAACTGTGCCGCGGTTGCCGCTGCAGTGTTTGGGTCCGACAATGAGTTTATGGGGGCCATTTCCCTTTCCGGCCCCAAGGAACGATTCACCAAGGAAGCCATCGCCTGGCAGTCGGAACTTGTTCTGGATGCCGCCAGGAGGGCAACGGAAATGCTGGGTGGCCGTTGGCCTGCCCGTTGACGAGTGCTCCTGAACTGCCTTTCCCTTTCATCATGACTTTCAAAACGAAACTTGACGCCGCGTGGCAGCAGTCTGGCTCCATGCTGATGGTCGGCCTCGACCCTGACCCAAAGCGCTTTCCCGATCAACTGCAAGGCAGAAAAGACGCCATTTACGAGTTCTGCCGGGAAATCGTTGACCTGACGGCGCCGTTCGTATGCGGGTTCAAACCGCAGATTGCCTATTTTTCCGCTTCCGGCGCAGAAGACCAGCTCGAAGCGCTGTGCCGCCACATCAAGCAGAATCACCCGGACCTGCCTCTAGTGCTGGATGCCAAACGTGGAGACATTGGCTCTACAGCTGAACAGTACGCGCGTGAAGCCTATGAACGCTATGGCGCCGATGCAGTGACCGTGAATCCCTACATGGGGCATGACAGCGTGGCTCCCTACCTCGAATGGAAGGACCGTGGCATCATCGTGCTGTGCCGCACCTCCAACCCTGGGGGGTCCGACCTCCAGTTCGTGGAAGATAGTGAAGGTACACCGCTATACCTGCGAGTCGCTTCCATGGTAGCGGACCAATGGAACCAGAACGGCCAGTGCGGCCTCGTGGTGGGCGCCACCTTCCCGCAGGAAATCGCCAAAGTGCGCGAGCGCGTGGGTGACATGCCGCTGCTGATACCCGGCATCGGAGCTCAGGGCGGCAGCATTCCCGATACAGTGCAGGCTGGGCGCGACAGCCGCGGGCTGGGGATGATGATCAATTCTTCCCGCGCCATCCTGTACGCCAGCAAAGGTGAGGGCTGGCGGGAAGCCGCTGCCGAGGCTGCCCGCGCCACACGGGACGCCATCAACGCGGTGGCCTGACCTCCTCTGGCCTGATACCCCCTCGGCCGCTTCAATCCAGCGGGTTGAATTCCAATGCGGTCGACAGTGCAAATGCCACGGCCGCTGCACGGACCGCGCGACGGTCACCCGGAAAGACCCGAGTTGCCGCGCGGGTGACCAGCCCCTCTGCTGTGCGGGTGGCAAACCCAAAGCACACCATGCCCACCGGTTTGCCGGGGGTTGCGCCGCCCGGGCCGGCAATACCCGTCGTTGACACCGCGAAATCACTGCGAGGAGCGGTGCTGAGTACACCCGCTGCCATTTCCATGGCTGTTTCTTCGCTGACAGCCCCGAACCGCTCCAACGTCTCGGCATGCACACCCAACAATGTCTGCTTGGCCTCATTACTGTAACTGACCACACCCCGGTCAAACCAGAGACTGGAACCGGGCGTGTCAGTCATGGCCGCTGCCAGCAGGCCGCCCGTGCAGGATTCGGCGCAGGAAAACATCCACCCTTTGCCGGCCAGCCGTTCTCCCAGCAGCTGCGCGAGATGGCAGATTTCTTCTGTGTTCATGCAAATGCTCCGAAGGTGACAAGGATGGCCATGACAAGCAAACTGTATGCTGCAGCAACCAGATCGTCCCACATCACGCCGAAACCGCCCTTGAAATGCGCGTCAAAATAACGGATGGGCTGTGGTTTCATAATGTCGAAACCCCTGAACAGCACGAAGGCCACAGCCTGGGCAACCACACCGTCGGGCGACAGCCACAACACCAGCCAGAAGGCCACCATTTCGTCCCAAACTATGCCGCCATGGTCGGAAATACCCATGGCATTGCTTGTACGTTCACAGGCAATGCACCCGAGGCCAAATGCGAAGAGAAGAAAAATAAGAATCGTGAAGTCTGACAGGCCCTGCATCGGCACCCATAGCCCCCAGGCCAGCAAAGTGCCCCAGGTGCCGGGGGCGGGGCGCAGCAGACCACTGCCGAACCCGAAAGCGACTATGCGCCAGATGTTCTGGAACACCCAGCTCGGGTTTGGTTGAATGGGGGCATGTGCGGATGGTCGGGTATTGGGATTGCGCATGTCACCTGAAATGGTCGTAGCCGATGTAATCGCCCTGGCCGACAGGGAGCGGGCTATGCATCACGCGGATGCCCACCCCCTCCCGGATGCGCCCCACGATGCATGCCGCCACGCCGTGTTGCTCGGCCAGCCGGGAAATATGGTCTCTGGCGTTCGGCGCAGCGGTGAAGCATAACTGATAGACATCGCCGCCATTCAGCACTGCGCGCTGAAGAATTTGCGGCTCCAACCCCTGCAAGGCAGGGTGCACTGGTAAGGCAGAGTAATCAACTTCCGCAGCGCAATGGCTCGCCTTGAGTATATGGTTCAAATCCTGCAACAGCCCATCGGAAATATCGATGGCGGCATGTGCATGGCCCGCCAACGCAGAACCGAAGGCAACAGGTGGCAATGGCCGCTCCAGGCTTGGACGCAATTGGTCCAGCAGGCCCTCATGCCCGCGGTGCAGCCCTTGAAGCAGCTCAAGCGCGACATGCGCCCCGCCGAGTTCCCCCGTCACCCAGATGTCGTCACCATTGCGCGCAGCAGAGCGTCGCAAAGCACCTTCCATTGGCACCTCGCCCATGGCCGTGACGCTGATCACGACACCATCAACACTGCGTGTAGTGTCGCCGCCCACCAGCGGGCAGCCGCTGATTTCGGACATGGCCCGAAACCCTCGGGCAAAGGCCTCAAGCCAGTCATCATCCACGCGAGGCAGTGAAAGCCCCAGTACACACCCCAGAGGCCTGGCGCCCATGGCGCCCAGATCGGACACATTGACCGCCAGCGCCTTATGTCCCAGGGCTTCAGGGTCTACATCAGGGAAAAAGTGCCGGCCTTCCACCAGCAGATCGGTGGTCACGGCTAGCCGGTGACCGGCCGTGACCGGCACGAGTGCGCAATCATCACCCACGCCGAGATAGCCCTGCGGCGCAGGCCAGTTGAAATGCCGGCCAATCAGTTCGAATTCACCGGCCATAACGACACGCTCCGGCCTCAGCGGCGATTGGCCGCCTGGACCTCAATTGGCCGAAGATCGGCAGCGAGCTTGTCCAGCACCCCGTTGACGAACTTGAAGCCGTCGGTACCACCGAAAGACTTCGCCAGTTCGACAGCCTCGTTGATGACAACCTTGTAGGGGACTTCAATGTGATTGAGCAGCTCGTAGCTGCCGATGAGCAGGATGCCGTGTTCCACAGGCGAGAGTTCTGCCAGCGGGCGGTCAACGTGCGGCATGAAGCTTTCGCGCAGGGAAGGTGCATCGCGCATTACACCGTGCAAAAGCGTCTTGTACCATTCGGCGTCAGCATCGCTGAAGTCTTCGCTATCGCGGATGTGCGCGTCAATGTCGCCTGCTTCCTGCAGGCTGTCCGTGCCTCGCAGAAGCCAGGCATAAACACCCTGCAGAGCAAACTCGCGCGCCCTGCGGCGGGCACTACGGGCACTGCTGCGCGAGGCGCCGCCGGCGGCGCCCCGGGACTTGCTAGTCGTCAAGATCGTCTTCCTCGTCGTCGTAATCGTCGTCATCATCTTCGTCGTCATCGTCCGACTCCGGCTCAAGAGCGGCGACGAGATTGGCCATTTCAACTGCAGCACGTGCGCAGTCGCGGCCTTTTTCTTCGGCACGTACGCGCGCCTGTTCCTCGTCTTCGGTGGTCAGCACACCGTTGGCGACAGGAATTCCCGTTTCCAGGGCGACCCGACTGATGGCCGAAGCGCTTTCATTGCTGACGATCTCGAAGTGATAGGTCTCGCCACGGATGACGGCGCCCAGAGCGATGAGCGCATCGAATTCGAAGGTTTCGGCCATCTGTGCCAGGGCGACCCCCAGTTCCAGAGCGCCGGGAACCGTCACGACCATGACATCGCGTTCATCGACGCCAAGCTCGGCAAGTTCTGCCAGACATGCGGCCAGTTCAGCCTGGCCGATTTCCTCGTTAAAGCGGGCGCGCACAATACCGATGTGCAGGCCTTCGCCGTTCAAGTCGGGCGACAGAGTGTAGGGATTCATAACCGGCTTCCTGTTTAGCTGTTTTGAGGAGGTTCGCTAATGTAACCCGTAATGGTAAGCGCAAACCCGGCCATGCTGGGCATCTTGCGTGGGCGGGCCAGTAGACGTGCCTGGCCCACCCCGAGGTCGCGCATGATCTGCGCCCCGATTCCGTAGGTGCGCAGACCATGGCGGCTTTCGCGGCTGGACAGGACTTCTGTCGCGTCACCGTCGGATTTCCACGACTCGAAATGGTCGAAAACCTTTTCAGCATCACCCTGGCAGTTCATCAGGATGAGCACACCCGATGGCGCCGCACCAATGGTACGCAATGCCTGACCGATTCCCCAGCTGTGTTTGCCCTCACCTTCAAATAGGGCGTCGAGCACGGTGGTGGGTTCATGTACACGCACCAGGGTTTCGACTTCGCGCGAGATCGTGCCATGTACAAGCGCCAGATGCGCGGCACCCGAAGAAAGATCGCGATAGGCTACGGCCTGGAAATTCCCCCAGGGAGTCTGAACATCATTTGTCGCCAGGCGCTCGACCATGGACTCATGTTCGCTGCGGTACTGGATGAGATCGGCAATGGTGCCGATCTTCAGATTGTGCTTCTTGGCGAAGATGAGAAGATCGGGCAGGCGCGCCATGGTGCCGTCCGGGTTCAGTATCTCGCAAATCACGGCCGCAGGCGTGAGACCTGCCATGGCGGTGAGGTCGCAACCCGCTTCAGTGTGGCCGGCACGTACCAGGACACCACCGCGCGCCGCCTGCAGGGGGAAGATGTGCCCCGGCTGAACGAGGTCGGAAGGCTTGGCGTCACGTGCCACGGCGGTGCGGATGGTGTGAGCCCGGTCGGCAGCGGAAATGCCCGTTTCCACGCCCTCAGCCGCTTCGATGGACATGGTGAAGTTGGTGCCGTACCGGGTGCCGTTTCGACTGGCCATGAGGGGGAGATCGAGCTGGCGACAGCGTTCTTCGGTGAGCGTCAGACACACCAGACCACGCGCATGCGTGACCATGAAGTTGATGGCTTCCGGTGTGACGAACTCGGCGGCGAGAACGAGGTCGCCTTCGTTTTCCCGGTCTTCTTCGTCGACCAGGATGACCATGCGCCCAGCGCGAAGTTCAGCCACAATCTCCGCGACGGGAGAGATGCCTGCGCCGATTTCACCTTCGGCAGCCAATTCAGTTTGAGTGCTCATGCCATTCGTATTCAGGAAAGTTGGCTCATTTTAACCCTGTGCCTGTGGAATACCCGCATTGTGGTAACCGTGGATGCCGCCGGCTAGACAAAAGCGCTACGATTCCACCCATGCACAGTCCCAGGATCAAGACTTCAGGCTCAGCGGAAGGGCAGCGTGGCATCCAGTCGGTTGAGACCGGCTTCCCGCTCTTGTCCGTACTCGTAGACGTGGCACGGCCACTTTCCCTGCGGGAGCTCGCCAGCCGGGCCGGCATGACCTCTGCCAAGGCCCATCCATACCTGGTTAGTTTCATCCGCGTCGGCCTGGTGCAGCAAGACCCGACCACCGGGCATTACGAACTTGGCCCCTTCGCCCTGCAGATGGGCCTGGTGGGACTGCAGAGCAGCAATCCGGTGCGCGCGGCCCTGCCCCATGTGAACAGCCTGGCTGAATCGGTCGGGCACACCACCGGGATTGCCGTGCTTGGCTCTCACGGGCCCACCATGGTTTACATACGGGAAGCCCGCTACCCTGTTCATGTGAACATGCGTAACGGCACCGTCATGTCCATGTTGCATACTGCAACGGGCAGGGTGTTCGTCGCCTGGCTGGAGCCGGGAGTCGCACAACATTACATAGAACGTGAACGCGGTGACGCCTCGGTAGTGACAAGTATCAGTGAACCAATCAATTCACCTGAAACCATTGCCCGCATCGGCCGGGAAATCCGGCAACGCGGCATGGCGCAGGCGCTTGGCAATCCCCTGCCCGGCATCGATGCATTGTCCGTTCCGGTTTTCGATCACTCTGACCGCCTCGTAATGGCGATTACCTGCCTGGGCCCTGCAAGTCTGTTCGACGCAGACCCGGAAGGGCCCATCGCAAAGGCGCTGCTGGCCTGTGCTGCGGATATTTCGCGGCAGCTGGGCCATAGAAACTGATGCCGGCGGCCGGCCTGCAGCCGGAAGCCGGGCAGTACTTGTGTACTCTAAATATGTCTGTTCATATATGATGCACCCCGAAGCTCACCTTATAACGGAGACGAGATCATGAAAAAAACGTCACGCGCCTTTGCGTATGCAAGTCTTTTCGCCAGCCTGTTCCTTGCGCATGGCGCGGCCAACGCCCAGGACAACTGCCCGAATCGCGGCGATCTTGACACCATGTATTGCGACGCCGATGGCGACCTGGTAGCGGATACTCCGACCGATCCTTCCAAGCTGCGCAATCCCTCCACCCTGGTGTTCACCTACACGCCCGTGGAAGATCCGGCGGTGTACGCTGACATTTTCTCGCCCTTCACCAAGCATCTGTCCGAGTGCGTGGGCCGCAAGGTGGTCTTCTATCAGGTGCAGAGCAATGCCGCTGAGATCGAGGCCATGCGCTCAGGCCGACTGCATGTGGGCGGTTTCTCCACCGGTCCGACCAACTTCGCCGTCAACCTGGCCGGCGCCGTGCCGTTTGCCGTCAAGGGCGACGCCAACGGTTATCAGGGCTACCACCTAATCGTCATCGTGCGCAAGGACAGCCCCTTCCAGACGTTGACCGACCTCAAGGGCAAGAAAGTGGCACACACCTCGCCGTCCTCCAATTCCGGGCACATGGCTCCCAATGCGCTCTTCCCCAAGGAAGGCCTGACCCCGGGCAAGGACTACGAATACATTTTTTCCGGCAAGCATGACCAGTCCGTCATGGGCGTGAACTCTGGCGACTATGACGCCGCTGCCGTCGCTTCCGACGTGTTCCACCGCATGGCGGAACGCGGGCAGATCAAACTTGATGACTTCCGCATCATCTACCAGAGCGAGAAGTTCCCCACGTCCTCTTTCGCCTACGCGCACGATCTGGAGCCGAAATTCCGCGACCAGATGCTCAAGTGCTTCTACGATTACCGCTTCACGCCGG
The DNA here is from genome assembly GCA_029263795.1 of Alcaligenaceae bacterium. Taxonomy (GTDB): domain Bacteria; phylum Pseudomonadota; class Gammaproteobacteria; order Burkholderiales; family Burkholderiaceae_B; genus Yanghanlia. Next base: position 3,563 of record JAJUFI010000081.1, on the reverse strand, counting down.
AAATGCAGAAAGCCTTTGACGGCGCAGATCGCTTCTATCCGGTCACCTACAAGAAGGAATGGGCAATTGTCCGCGACGTAGCGGCCGCAGGTGGCGAGAGCTTCACCCGCTCCGCCTACGATGCAGCACAGAAGAAAGGGAAGTAATTTCTAATGGGTGCGACACTCCACATCGTTGATCTCGTCAAGGCATACAAGTCCAACCAGCCCGTTCTGAAGGGGATCAACCTCGACATCACGGGCGACGGCCTGACCGCCGTCATCGGCCCATCCGGAACGGGCAAAAGTACGCTGCTGCGGTGCATTAACCGTCTCATCGAACCTACCCAGGGCCGGATACTGCTTAAGCACGAAGGAGACACCGTGGATCTGGCCACCGTCCGTGGCCAGGCGCTGCGCAAGGCCCGCCGCCGAATCGGCATGGTCTTCCAGGAATACAACCTGGTGGAACGCCTGACCGTCATGGAAAACCTCCTGACGGGGCGGCTGGGTTACACCTCGGCCTTCAACGCGTGGCGTCGTCGCTTTGAGCCCGAAGACATCCAGTACGCCTACCAGCTGCTGGAAACCGTCGGGCTGGGAGGCTTTGCCAACCAGCGCGCGGACGCCCTCTCGGGCGGCCAGCGTCAGCGCGTGGGCATTGCCCGCGCGCTGATGCAGCGTCCCCAGCTGTTGCTGGCGGACGAACCCACTTCCTCGCTCGACCCCAAGACATCGGTCGAGATCATGGAATTGCTGCTGGAACAGGGGCGCGCCCAGCGCATCCCTGTCGTGGTCAACATTCACGACGTGGAACTGGCCAAGCGTTACGCCACGCGGATTGTCGGCATGTCCGGCGGGCACATCGTCTACGACGGCGATGGCCAGGGCCTTGGCCAGGATATGCTCAAGAAGATTTACGGGGGTGAGTCATGGCTGGTGTGAATGCCGCCACCACCGAAAAACAGGCCCAGCCCTTCGCGCTTTCATGGCGCGCCAAGGCTGGTCTGATCGCCGTGCTGGTCTATGCCATTTACGCCGCCAGCCAGCTGGGCTTCTCCTGGGAGCGCTTTGAAGCCGGTTGGGAACTGGGAGCCCGTTTCATTGGCCGCTTGTTCCCCCCTTCCATAGAGCGCCTGAACATACTTTGGCAGGGCATTGCGGAAAGCCTGGAAATTGCCATTCTGGCATCCACCCTCGGCATTTTGCTTTCCCTTCCCATCAGCCTGCTGGGGGCCCGCAACCTGATGCCGGCCTGGGCAACATGGCCTTCACGGGCCATTGTCGCCCTTTGCCGTGCCCTGCACCCGGTGATTGTCGCCATCATTTTTGTGAAGGCAGTGGGCTTCGGCGCCCTGGCCGGTGTCCTGGCGCTAACTGTCGCCTCCATCGGCTTCATCGGCAAGCTCTTCACCGAAGCCATCGAAGAAATTTCTCTGAAACAGGTGGAAGCTGTGCGCGCCAGCGGCGCATCTTTCGCCAATGTCATCATCTTCGCAGTGATGCCCCAGGTGTTTGCCCGCTTCGTCGGCTTCGCCACCTATCAGCTCGACTCCAACCTGCGTAACTCCACCATGGTGGGCATTGTCGGGGCGGGCGGAATCGGCGGCACACTGTTTTCGGCCTTCCAACGCTTTGATTATGACTTCGTCTGCACAATTCTGCTCACCATCATCGCCATCATCCTGATGGGCGAGCTTCTGGCACGAATGATCCGTGCCGTTCTGCTGGACAACGTATCCCTTGGGGAACTGCTGCGCCGACGTGGCAAGACAACCTTCCGTGCACCTGCAGGAGACGATGTATGAACACGGAACAGAGGCTCGAGTCTTACCCTCAGGCATGGCAACGGTACACGGCGGGCCAGCGCCTATTGCGCTTCACTCTTTATCTGCTGTTCATTCTGGCCATCGTTCAGTCGGCCCGAACTATCGACGTCATACCGGAATTCCTTTATGACGCGCCGACCCAGATGGCCGACCTGATCAACCGCATGTGGCCGGTGGATTGGAGCAGCTTCAAGGGTACGATCAGCAAGGCTCTGATAGAGACCCTGCACATGGCCACCCTGGGTACGCTGCTGTCCATTGTGCTGGCCGTGCCTGTTGGTCTGCTGGCAGCTAACAACCTGACCCCGAACCGCGGGCTGAACCTGCTCGCGCGTTTCATTCTGGTTTCCAGCCGCTCCATCAACTCGCTGGTGTGGGCGCTGCTGTTCATTGCCATCTTCGGCCCCGGCGCGGTTGCAGGCACGATGGCCATTGCCTTCCGTTCCATCGGTTTTGTCGGCAAGCTCCTGGGTGAGGCCATCGAGGAAGCCCATCCCGGCCCGATCGAGGCTCTGACCGCCACCGGCGCCAGCCTCGGCTCCATCATCCAGTACGGTTACTGGCCGCAGATCCGGCCCGCCTTCTGGTCGGTGGTACTGCTGCGCTGGGACATCAACGTGCGGGAATCTGCCGTGCTGGGTCTGGTTGGGGCAGGCGGCATCGGCATGGCGCTAAACAGTGCCATGGACCTCTTCCAGTGGGATCGTGTGGCGCTGATACTGTTGTTGATTTTTGCAGTCGTCATTCTCGCCGAGATCATCATCACACGCTGCCGGAAATCACTGCTCTGAATGTTGGAACGAGAACTCAAATTCCACGTACCTCCCCGGCGGCGCAGCGCACTCAGGGCGCGGCTCAGGAAACTGGGTGCCACGCCCATTTTGCTGCATGCGCGTTATTACGACACTGCCAATCAGGCATTGGCGCGCGCCGGCATCGCATTGCGTCTGCGTCGTGAAGGTGACGTCTGGGTGCAGACCATCAAGTTGCCCGGCCCGGATGAGCTATCGCGCATTGAATGGAACCATCCTCGGCCGGAAGCGGTGCTGGATTTGAGTGTTTATGAAGGCACCCATGTCAGCGAGATGCTTTCCCAGCTTTCCAGCCGGCTGATTTGCCGCTATATCACCCACGTCAAGCGGCTCAAGAAGGAACTGCCCACGCCCAGCGGCATGGTCGAGCTGGCGTACGACGAAGGGGCTATTATGGCGGGAGGGCTGGCCCTGCCCATCCATGAACTGGAACTTGAAGGCATTTTCGGCGAGACCACCGACCTTTTCGAACTGTCCCGTGAATGGCTCACGGATTTCCAGCTCATTCTGGAACTGCGCAGCAAGGCGGCCAGAGGCGACACACTCGCACAATTGGCCTCGGGTAGCAAAACCGGCCTGCAAGCCATTGCCGAACTGCCCGAAACCGCCGGAGCTCCTGACAAGCTAGCCCCGCTTTCGGAAGCGCACCAGCGTCAGATCGCGGCGCCGTTGCGCAACAGGCAACCAGTATTGGCGGCCGATATCAGTCTTGGCGAAGCTTACCTGGAGTGCGCCAACGACTGTGTCAACCAGATCATCCGCAACAGCACCTTCCTTGCCGCCGTGGACGGCATGAAACCAAGCGCTGACCAGTGCATCGAGTATGTCCATCAGGTGCGTGTGGGCATCCGGCGCCTGCGCACCTGCTGGAAATTGTTCGGAAAGGCGGTCACCCCGCCAAAGCCGCTGCGCGACGAACTTGTTGCGACTTTCCGGGAACTGGG
>JAJUFI010000110.1 GCA_029263795.1 Alcaligenaceae bacterium | reverse complement strand
TTGGCTGTAAGGGCTTGATTTCTTTCGGTATTCGGTGGCTCCCCGAACAGGGCTCGAACCTGTGACCTGCGGATTAACAGTCCGTCGCTCTACCGACTGAGCTATCGGGGAACTGAAGAAAAAGAACTATAACACGTTTTTTGAAAATTGTGCAAGTCTCTTTCCAACTCACCTTCTCGAACTCCGCTGCACTGTCGCAAACGGCTCAAAGAAAAGTGAAGCTCGATTTATAACCTGTTTCTTGTTGATGTGTCAAGCAGGAAGTCCCAGCATTCACAATTTTCTGCCATTCCCGTACGCTCCCGCCGCCAGCTAGGAAACGCAGCGATTCTATAATCGTGACAACCCAGCTCGATTTGGTAGTCCGCCTAAATGTCGTCTCCGTCGCAAACTACGTCCGCTCCGCAAATTACGCCCGCGAGTACTTTCTGGGCGGGATTCTTTCTGGCATGTGTGGGCTCGATTCTTTTCTCCGCCAAGGCTGTCGTCACCAAGCTCACCTATCGCTATGGGGTGGATGCTCTCACAGTGATCGGGTTCCGCATGGCGTTTTCCTTGCCGTTCTTTCTGGCTGTCGCAGCTGTTCAGGCTGAAAAGGCCCGGCGGGGCAGGCTGCCGAAACTGAACCTGAAGGACGCTGTGCTGGTCCTTGTGCTGGGTTTCATAGGTTACTACCTGTCCAGTTACCTGGATTTCCTCGGTCTGCAATACATTTCCGCCGGCCTGGAACGGCTGATTCTTTTCCTGTCGCCATCATTCGTGATGCTGATTTCAGCGGTCTGGCTCAAGCGGCGCATTTCCCTGGCCCAGTGGTTCGCCTTAGTCGTTTCCTATTTGGGCGTGGTGCTGGCCTTCATCCATGATTTGTCCTTTGCAGGCAGCAATGTGTTGCTGGGTTCGTCTTTTGTCCTGGCTTCGGCTTTCACCTATGCCATTTACCTGATCAGTTCCGGTGAGCTGCTCAAGCGCATGGGCTCAACGCGTTTGGTGGCCTATGCCATGAGTGCATCAGCAGTCTATGTGCTGATCCATTTCTTCTCGGTCAAGGGGTGGGAAGGGGTGGTGCAACCAGCTGGCGTGTACTGGCTGTCGCTTGTGCATGCTGTGCTGCATACTGTTCTGCCCACCTTCATGATCATGTGGTCGGTGCAGCGGGTAGGCGCTCCGCTCACATCGCAGCTGGGCATGGTTGGCCCTGTGTCGATCCTTTTTCTTGCATGGTGGCTGCTAGATGAGCCTATCACCATGCTTCAGATTCTGGGTACTGCTCTGGTGCTCTGCGGTATGCTGGTGCTCAGCAAACTGCGGCCGGGGAAATAAGCGGCGCAGCAGCATTCGCCGCAGCGTCGAGCGGCAACAGGTATTCACCTCGGGCCGCACACAGATAGCCATATTCCCTCTGCCGGAAACAAAAATGGCCCGGTACCCCAAGGGCCGGGCCGAGTCTAGGGTCATATGATTTAGGCGTCTCGCCCCATGCGCTGGTCCAGCTCTTCCTGGTGCACGTCGTGCGTGACAAACCCGGTGTCGGTGTCGGGCATGGCCAAGCGCTGTGGCTCTGCCAGCGTCTTGCGGATATCTTCCAGCCCCGTTTGCCAATGCTCCCGCATTGACGCCAGCCCGAACTGGTAATCTTTGAAATGCAGGTCATAGGGCTGATTGCGGAAAATCAGGTGAATTACGTTGTAGCGCGCGGCCGTGCTGACTTGTTCCGCAAGTTGGGCATATTCCGACCGTGATCGCACGTCTTCCGGCATATCTTGCAGCATTCGCCACAGCAGATGACGGAACTTTTGTGATTGCCGGAAGTGGTCGGTGACGAAGCGGGTGCGGCTGGAGTAGCGAATGTCCTGCATACGGTCGTAGACCTCGCCCAGATTGGTGGGCGCTGGCCCCCGAGCGCTCCACAAGTCCACCTGGAAAACCAGCGTATCGCGCATGGGCCTCTGTTGCAGGACATCCCCCAGGGGCGTGTTCGAGACCAGGCCACCGTCCCAATAGAGCTCTCCGTCGATTTCTACGGGCGGAAAGGCGGGCGGCAGCGCGCCGGAAGCCATGAAATGCTCCGCCCGAAGTGTCTCTTTGTGGTTATCGAAATAGACAAAATTGCCATTGCGGATGTTGACCGCACCGACCGAAACATGAAGGTCGCGGGAATTGATGCGGTCGAAATCGCACAGCCGCTCCAGGGTTTCCTTCAGGGCGTCGATACGGTAGAGGCTGGCCTCTTGTGGTGGTTGGTGCATGAAGGAGAATAGCGGTGCGCCAATGCGTGGCTGGAAGAAACCTTTCTGCCCATCAACAAGTGCCCGGGTGGCATTCAGGTGGCCCAGCCATTGGCGGGCAGCGTCGTTCATGTTGAATACAGCCTGCTCGAATTCCGCGGGCAGGGCCATGAACTGCTGGTTGGGCTGGCAGATGGTTTCCCAGAATTCACGCAATCTTTCGACGCGTTTATCCGGTGCATTGCCGGCGATGATGGCGGTATTGAGTGCGCCGATTGAAATCCCGGCCAAGCGGTTCAGGGGAATGCCGGCTTCCTGCAAGCCTTCAAATACTCCGGCCTGGTAGGCTCCCAGCGCGCCGCCGCCCTGCAGCACCAGGGCGATTGTCTTGTAGGGCGGTAACTGAGTCGTGTCAGCCATGGGTACAACTCAGACGAACCAAGAAGCAGGGTGATGCTTGAGGGCCACACCCACAATGTAGAAGAAAATCAGTACTGCTATTACAGCGGCAATCCCGCGGCTACGCGGTGTCTTGCCGCGCTTGATGGCGATGGTTCCCACGCCGATGTAGGCGATGAGCAGCACGATTTTCGTCAGCACCCAGGGCTGCGAAGCAGCCGGGCCCAGCATGGCTGCTAGCGTGATCGCTGCCACCAGCAGCACCGTGTCAATGACATGCGGTGCGATTTTGACGGACTTCTTTTGCAGAAGGCTGTTGCCGGTAACCGACCAGTAGGCGCGCAGCATGAAAAACAGAATGCTGAGGGCGGCAGCCGTGACGTGAAGATGCTTGATGGCAAGATAGTTCATGGTGTGGTCGTATTTTTGTGGTCAAAGAGGGTGGTCCAGCCGGCCAGTATAGGGCGCTTCATGTGTGTTCATGGCTCGGCTGCCGTTTTCAAGCCCAGTTTGCGGGCCCGCTTGTGAAGGTTGCTCGAGTCGATCTCCAATAGCCGGGCCGCGCGCGCCCAGTTCTGGTCACTGAGGCGCAAGGCCTCCTGTATGCGTTCCCGCTCGAATTGTTCAAGGGCACTGCGCAGGGCCGGGGGGTAGGCGGTGGTGACAGCCCTTTCACCGCCGGCAATGTTGCTTCTGTCCTCCACCATAGGATGCCCGAAGCTGTGATTCCCGCGTCCCAGCGGTGTAGTGGTGGGAAGGTCCAGATCCAGCAGTTCGGCCGGCACGGTGAGAATCTGGTCGCGCGAAGCGCCCCGGCTCAATAATTTGAGTGCCGCCCTGCTGATCACGTGTTCCAGCTCGCGCACGTTGCCCGGCCAGGGGTAGGCGAGCATGGCCTGCTCGGCAGCATAGGAAAGCCGCAGCCCACGTATGCCGAGACGTGCCCGGTTGAATTCCAGGAAGTGACCCGCGATCAATAGGACATCGCGGTCGCGCTCCCGCAGCGGGGGAATGGGAACTGGGTATACCGAAAGCCGGTGGTAAAGATCTGCGCGGAAACTGCCTTCCATGGTGTGGCGCTTCAGCTCCCTATTGGTGGCCGCAATGATGCGCACATCGGTTTTGATCGATTTGTCCGTGCCGAGGCGCTGAATCTCGCCATTCTGCAGGGCACGAAGCAGCTTGGCCTGAACGGAAAGCGGCAACTCGCCAACTTCGTCCAGAAACAATGTGCCCCCCTGAGCTGCCTCAAACCGCCCCATGCGGTCTTGCGTGGCTCCGGAAAATGCACCCTTCACATGGCCGAACAGCTCGCTTTCTGCCAGCGACTCGGGCAGGGCGGCACAGTTCACGTGAATCATGGGTTTGTTGCGGCGGCGCGAATTGCGATGCACACGTCTGGCAAACAATTCCTTTCCCACCCCGGTTTCGCCAAGCAACAGCACAGGTAGGTCGGAATCCGCCACGACATCCAGCTCATGGAGCAATTGGGCAATGGCTTCACTTTGCCCAATGATTTCGGTTTCGTCCAGAAACTGCGTTTCGTGCACACCGCCCGCGCCCAGCTGCCTCAGGGCCCTGTTCTCCTTTTCCAACATGGTCACGCGTATGGCGGTTTCCAGCAGCAGGCCGTAGCGCTGCACTTCCCGTCGAGTGTCTTCATCGAAAGTGCCTGTCTTGAGCGCGTCCAGCGTCAAGGCGCCCCAGAGCTTGCCCTGAACGTAGAGGCTCATGCCCAAACAGTCGTGGACGGGCAAGGGTGCGCCCCGGCGGTCATCCAGCAGGCCGTCATAGGGGTCGGGCAGCATGCTGCCGGGTTCGAACCAGGTCGGTTCCCGGCGCGAGAGTATCGTGGCAAAGCGCGGGTGCTCCGCCACTTTGAAACGTCTGCCCAGTGCATCGTGGGCCAGACCGGCTGCGCCCACCAGCCGCAAGCTGCCTTCGTCCAGCTTCAGGACACCCACGGCATCCGATGAGAAGCGTTGCTGCAAGGTATGGGTGAGCCGCTGCATGCGCACGGCATCCGGAAGGTCGGTGACCAAGTCGGCAAGTATGAGGGAATCCATGAGGGTACTTTACACCCTCAGGGTGAAAAAAACCCTGGTTAAACGGTCAATTTCACCCTCGAAGAAGAGTTTTCTTGATCCAGATTCAGAAAATCCCCCGGAAAAAATTGGCACACACATTGCGTTAAGTGGGGCACTACTCATTAAGGGAGGTCAAACCATGAACGCGCAAGTGCCGCTAGACGTCCATGCTCTGTCCGCGGAAGAGCTCGTGACTTACATCGTGGGCCGTTTTCACACCGGGCATCGCGAGCAGCTGCCGGAGCTCATCGTTCTGGCTCGCCGCGTTGAGCATGTGCATGCAGCGCACCCGCGATGTCCCGTCGGGCTGGCCGATGAGCTGGAGGCCCATCTTCAGGAAATGGAAAGCCACATGCTCAAGGAAGAGCAAGTGCTCTTTCCCATGCTTTGCCGTGGCATGAACGGGCCCGCACAAGGCCCGATCTCGGTCATGAAGTACGAGCATGTTCACCACTTCGATGCCATGGAGCGCATCCATGACCTGACACAGGATCTGATCCCGCCGGAAGACGCCTGCAATACCTGGTGTGCCCTTTATGCTGGGCTGGGCGCATATGCGCGGGAACTCGCCCAACACATCAAACTGGAGAACGACGTGTTGTTCGCAAAAGCTTCGCAAGCAGTCAAAGGAGCGCAAAATGCGTGAATACAGAAAATTATGGTTATTGCTGGCCGCCGTGCTGGCAATTACGTTTGGAATCCTCGGGTGGAGCGGGGTGGAAGTCTACAAACAGGTTCCGCCCATCCCGTCAAAAGTCGTGACCCCGTCCGGTCAGGTGCTGATGACCGAGGAAACGATTCTGGATGGCCAGACCGCATGGCAGAGTACCGGCGGTATGCAGGTCGGCTCGATCTGGGGCCACGGTGCCTACCAGGCTCCTGATTGGACTGCGGATTGGCTTCACAGGGAATTGCTTGCCTGGCTTGACCTCGCAGCGCAGGAAAGCGTGGGTGTACCTTATGACCAGGCCGACCCGCGTGAACAGGCATGGCTGCGCGAACAGCTGAAGAATGAATACCGCACGAACACGCTGGACCCTGACACCAAGGTGGTGACCATTTCCGAGCGGCGCGCCAAGGCCATCGCACAGACGGCTCAGTACTACGACAAGCTGTACGGTTCGGACCCCGAGCTGCGCAGTTCGCGGGAAAGTTTCGCGATGAAGGAAGACACCCTGCCGAGCGCAGAGCGTCGTGCTGACCTGGCTAAGTTCTTCTTCTGGACGGCTTGGGCGGCTTCCACAGAGCGCCCTGACTCCGAAGTGACCTACACCAACAACTGGCCGCACGAGCCTCTGGTCGGCAACAAGCCGTCGACCAACAATTTGATCTGGTCTGTGGTCAGCGTGGTGCTGCTGCTGGCCGGCATTGCCTTCCTGGTTTGGGGCTGGGCGTTCACGCACCGCGAGCAACCGGAGCCGGAAGCGCCTCGCAGCGACCCTCTTCTTGCCGCCGGTCTCACGCCCTCGCAACGGGCCCTGGGCAAGTACCTGATTATGGTGGTTGGCCTGTTCATCTTCCAGATTCTGCTGGGTGGTTTCACGGCACACTACACGGTGGAAGGGCAGACCTTCTACGGCATTGATGTGTCACAGTGGTTCCCTTATTCGCTCACCCGTACCTGGCACTTGCAGACGGCATTGTTCTGGATTGCAGGCGGCTTTCTGGCTGGTGGGCTGTTCCTTGTGCCGCTCATCAATGGTGGCAAAGATCCCAAATACCAGAAGCTGGGTGTGGACATCCTGTTCTGGGCACTGATCACCCTCGTGGTTGGGTCTTACATCGGCAACTATCTGGCAATCGCCCAGGTCATGCCGGCCCATCTGAGCTTCTGGTTCGGGCATCAGGGTTATGAGTACATCGAACTGGGCCGCTTCTGGCAGATCGTCAAATTCCTGGGCCTGGCCTTCTGGCTGTTGCTCATGCTGCGTGGTATCACGCCAGCACTCCGGCAGAGGGGCGGCGACAAGAACCTGCTGATGCTGCTGACTTTCTCCATTGTCGCCGTCGGCCTGTTCTACGGCACCGGCCTGTTCTACGGTGAACGTACTCACATCACCATCATGGAATACTGGCGCTGGTGGGTGGTCCACCTGTGGGTGGAAGGTTTCTTCGAAGTCTTCGCTACGGTTGCGCTGGCCTTCATCTTCTCGTCCATGGGGCTGGTCTCCAGGCGTGGGGCAACCGTTGCCAGTCTGGCGTCGGCGTCGCTCTTCATGCTTGGCGGTGTGCCGGGCACCTTGCACCACCTGTACTTTGCCGGCACCACCACACCTGTGATGGCCATCGGCGCGAGCTTCAGTGCACTGGAAGTGGTACCCCTGATCGTGCTCGGATACGAAGCCTTTGAAAACTGGCGCCTGAAGGAACGCGCGCCCTGGATGGCGAGCCTGAAGTGGCCTGTGCTGTGTTTCGTGGCCGTGGCTTTCTGGAACATGCTCGGCGCTGGTGTGTTCGGCTTCATGGTGAACCCCCCAATCGCGCTGTACTACATCCAGGGTCTGAACACCACGCCGGTGCATGCCCACGCAGCGCTGTTCGGGGTTTATGGCTTCCTCGCGATTGGCTTCACCCTGCTGGTCCTGCGCTACATCGTTCCCGGGTTCCAGTTCAACGAAAAGCTCATGCGCCTCGGTTTCTGGGGCCTGAACGGCGGCCTGGTGCTGATGATTGCTACCAGCCTGCTGCCCATCGGCATCATCCAGGCTCATGCCAGCATCACCGAAGGCATGTGGTACGCCCGCAGCGAGGAGTTCATGCAGCAGCCTTTGCTGGAGACCCTGCGCTGGGTACGTACCTTTGGTGACATGGTCTTCATCGTCGGTGGCCTCGCCGTGGCGTGGCAGGTGGTAATCGGTGTGTTTGGCGGTGGTCGTCGCGACACCCGGCCCGCAGAAGTTGCCGTGGCACCGGCTGAATAATTCCGCTAAAAGGACCGACCAGCGTAACTGGCCGGTCGGCACCGGCACCTGAAGTGCCGAAGCTGGAAAAGCTCCCCTTGTAGTAAGTTTTGCCCGCCTTTGCTGAACCGACCCCCAGAAGTCGGCTGGTTCAGCTGGCGGGTTTTTTTAATTCTCCCTATTCAACTGAGATGACTGTGTGGCGCGCGGGCAGGGATATCCATCTCGCTCAACCCCTCAATAATGCCGCAGTCCTTCACGGCGCTTTCCTGCGCACAGCGCAGTCGCAGTTCAACCAACTGTGCGCGCAGCTGCCGCAGTTCCACAATGCGGGCATCGACATGCCCGATATGTTCGTCCAGCAACTGATTTACCGGCTGACAGTCCTGGGCGGCGGCGTCCAGCGACTGTAGAAGGCTGCGGATTTCATCGTGCGTCATATCCAGGCTGCGGCAATTACGTATCAGCCGCAGGCGCTCGAGATGCGCCGGCCCATAATCGCGGTAATTGCTGGCATTGCGGGCCGGCGGAGGCAACAACCCCGCCTTTTCGTAGTAGCGAATGGTTTCCGTAGTGCAGTTTGCAGCTTCGGCAAGTTGACCAATTCTCATGGCTGTTCCTTTGCGGCGAGCCGCGTCAGATTGGTGTGCAATGTACACAGTCGGAACGTGCGGCGAAGGAAGGACGGTCACATATCATTATAATTTGAGCCACATGTCTTCAGCCGCCGTTGTCGAGACGGTCGGCAGTTTCAGTGGGAGTACGATGCTAGCAATCGTGGATGCATACCGGTCGGGCCTGCTGGCGCGCCGTCACTGGGTAAGAAATATCGTCGCCGGCCTGATCGTGGGTGTCGTCGCCCTGCCTCTGGCCATGGCATTCGCCATAGCGTCGGGGGTGAAGCCGGAACAGGGGCTGTACACAGCCATCATCGCGGGCATCATCGTTTCCCTCTTCGGGGGCAGCCGCATTCAGATTGCCGGGCCCACAGGTGCATTCATCGTGATTCTGGCAGGCATCGTGGCCGAACACGGGGTAGTTGGGCTGCAGATAGCCACCATCATGGCCGGTGTCATGCTCATGCTGCTCGGATTCGCCCGCATGGGCGCCGTCATCAAGTTTATTCCTGCCCCGGTGATTGTGGGCTTCACGGCGGGCATCGGGGTGGTGATATGGGTCGGGCAGTGGAAGGATTTTTTCGGCCTTCCGGAGGTCGCGGGGGGTCACTTCCACGAAAAACTCTGGGCCCTGCTACAGGTGTTTCCGCAGATGGACCTGACCACTACCGGGCTGGCGCTGCTGGCTTTGTTTCTGGTCGTGTTCACGCCACGCCTTCCCGGTGTTCTCGGGCGACTGCCGGGGCCA
>JAJUFI010000099.1 GCA_029263795.1 Alcaligenaceae bacterium | reverse complement strand
GCAATCAGATATAAAGCCGCTGCACGGGAATGCCTGCCGCTTCCAGGCGACTCAGCAAGGAAGCCAGGGTTTGCGCGGCTTGTGGCGAAAAATCGCCCAGGAGCATCACTAGGCGCCCATGGGTCTGCAGGAGCTTCTGCAGTTGTGCGCATGCATCACCATGAGTGATCCATTCTTCCAGGTGAACCGGTACCCGGTCGGCATCGCGCCGCGCCATTTCCAACACCGCTTCCTCGTGGTGGCGGGGGTCGAAAAGCAGGGCATCGGCTTCGTGCAGGCTACGCAAACCCTTCAGCGTCAGCATCCCCGGGTCTGCCCCCGGAGATGCCAGCACTGTAAGTTGCGCCCGTGGCCATGCAATGGGTGAATTCAAGGCCTGGTCCAGCATGCGCGCGGCTGCCTCCGGTTGGCCCTTGCCCAATAGCTGCATGACGGGGCCGTCCAGAGTCCAGTCATAGAAATGCCGCCGTTGCGCCAGGTCAGGGTAGGCGGCACGTATGCCGGAACGTCGCTCGCCCAACATTGAAGCCAGCGTTCCCAGCTGGTGGTCTACCAGCGCTTCAAGCCGCTCACGCAGCCGCCGGGCCAGGACGGGTGCGTGGCCTCCGGAAGAAATGGCTATGGTTAGGGGCCTGCGGTCCACGACGGCGGGAACCTGAAACGATGACAGTTCCGGGTCGTCCACCACGTTTATCCAGATGCCACGTGCAGTGGCCAGTTCACTGATCTGTGCATTGACCTGACGGTCATCAGTGGCGGCGATCACCAGCCAGGCGTGATCAAGCCAGGTGGGGTCGAAATTCCCCCGGTGCCATGTTAGTGCACCTTCCTTACTCCAGGTCGACAAAGCTTCCGTGAGTTCCGGTGCTCCCACATGCACCAGGGCACCTGTTGTCATTAGTGTGCGGACTTTGCGCTCGGCAACGTTGCCTCCGCCGACCACGAGCACCTTTCTGTCGCGCAACTGCAGAAAGACAGGATAGAGGGAGTGGGCTGTGGACATGATGTCACCTGCAGGACGGGTTAAAGCTCCATTCTAAGCATCGCGGAGGACGTGGGGTTCGTGGTGAAGCTGAGGAGGAGGCGCAGACTTTCGAGCTTTATATGCTCGGCGGTTATATGGATTCTTTTAATCAGTATTTGTTCTGAAGGAGTGCCGCCGTCTATGCTGACTGATCCCATACTCCCCTGAGCCGGAAAGTAGATATTATGTATCTCCCTAGCGAGTTTGACGTCACGCGTCTTAAGGAACGGGCCAGCCAATTTGCGGGGCAGATAGAGCGCAACAAAAAAGGGTTGTTGAGCGACGACCAGCTGCGCCCTCTGCGACTGCAGAACGGCCTGTACATTCAGCGTCACGCGCCCATGCTGCGCATCGCCATCGCCTATGGCATGCTGAACAGTGCGCGACTGCGCGCTCTTGCGGCGGTCGGCCGCAAGTACGACCGCGGCTATGGTCACTTTACAACACGCCAGAACATGCAGTTCAACTGGATTGAGGTGGACGATGCACCGCGGGCCTTGGCCGACCTCGCCGAAGTGGGCCTGCACGGTATCCAGACCAGCGGCAACTGTCTGCGCAACATCACGAGCGATGCTCTCGCCGGCATCGCGCCAGACGAAATTCTTGACCCACGCCCCTATTGCGAATTGCTGCGGCAGTGGAGCACCTTCCACCCGGAACTGGCATTCCTGCCGAGAAAATTCAAGGTCGCTCTGACGGGAACGCCAGAAGACCGGGCTTTGGTGCAGATTCATGATCTGGCGTTCGAGGTGGTGGAAACGCAACCGAAAGCCGTGTTCCGCGTGCGAGTTGGGGGCGGCCTCGGGCGTACCCCGATTCTGGGCCCGGTGCTGCGCGAGCGTCTTGATTGGCAGGATCTCGTCACCTATACCCATGCTGTCATGCGTGTCTACAACGAGCTGGGGCGCCGCGACAATCTGTTCAAGGCCCGTATCAAGATTCTGGTCCGGTCGGTGGGGGTGGACCATTTCCGGGAGTTGGTTGAACAGGAATGGGAGACTCTGCGCGACGGGGTCCATCGCCTGCCTGAAGCGGAGTTGGAGCGCATCAAGGCTTCTTTTGTAGACCCGGACTGGTCACTGGGAAAGCCATTGGAACATGAACCAGAGTTCGGCGAACTGGAGAAGCATCGCTGGCAGCGCTGGCTCAAGCACAATCGTCTGCCTCATCGCCATCCGGGTTTCGCGGCAATACTCGTTCCCGTCAAGCACAAGGATCGGGCGCCGGGTGATGTAACCAGTGACGAAATGGATGCCCTGGCTGATCTGGCCGACGAGTTCAGTCAAGGCTTTCTGCGTGTCACGCACACACAGAATCTGTTGCTGCCCGCGGTTCGTGAACACGATCTGCCAGAACTGTACCAGCGCCTGGCGGCCCTCAAATTGAGCGAGCCGGTGGGGGGGCTCATCGGCGACCTGGTTGCCTGCCCGGGGGGGGATTTCTGCGCATTGGCCAACGCGCGCTCGCTGCCTATTGCCCGCGAGATTGCCGAACGCTTCGAATCCATTGACCGCCAGGAAAGCCTCGGTCCGCTGGATCTCCGCATATCCGGTTGCATGAACAGCTGCGGCCATCACCATGTAGGGCATATCGGCGTACTGGGTGTTGATAAAGACGGTGCAGCGTTCTATCAGCTGCTGCTTGGCGGGCATTCCGGCCATGGAGCTCCGGCAGCACTTGGCACCATCGTCGGCAAAGCATTCGCGGAAGACGAAATAGCAGACGCCATTGAGGCGGTTCTGGATGCCTATGTTGAGCATCGGGAACCAGGGGAGACCTTCCGCGAAGCAGTGACGCGGCTGGGCAAGGACTTTTTCGCTGCAGCGGCAAACGCAGTGCGTCGCGACACGCCCCGACAACTGGCCGCATCCACCCGTATCGAGGCGAATACCTGATGGCAACGGTAAGTCTGATCGGTGCAGGCCCGGGGGACCCCGAACTCATGACACGCAAGGCGTGGCGCATACTTGGTGAAGCCGATGTGGTGCTGCACGACGCCTTGCTGGATGTTGAAGGCATGAAGGAGGCGGCTCCCCGGGCCCGCTGGATTGCCGTTGGGAAACGTGCCGGGCGTCCTGCGCCTGAGCAGGCATTCATCTGCAAGACTCTGGTTGCTTATGCGCGGCGTGGCCTGCGGGTAGTGCGTCTGAAAGGGGGAGACCCCTCGATATTTGGGCGCTTGGGCGAAGAGCTGGAAGCCTGCCGTGAAGCGGGGCTGGATGTGGACGTGGTCCCGGGTGTGACCTCTGCCTGCGCGGCGGCTGCCGACCTGCAGGCGAGCCTGACTTTGCGCGGTTGGGCACGCAGTGTGGTGTTTCTTACCCCGCGCCTTGGAAAAGGGGAAGAGGAGCCTTCGGATGACCACTGGTTGAAGGCCGCACTGGCCGCCGATACTGCCGTGCTTTACATGGCGGGCCGGCGCGCGGATCAGGTGTGCCGCAAGCTGATTGAAGCCGGCAGACACGCGCTAACCCCCCTGTGTGTGGTCGAAAACGCCGGTGGCAGCGGGCTGCGCTTGCAAACCACTCTCATGGAAGTTGCGCGCCATGGTCTGCCGGCCCTTGAAGGGCCAGTGAGCCTGCTCCTTGGGGATGCGCTGTCGCGGGCTAAGGCGGCGCAATCGGGCGAGCAGTTCAGGGCCCTGGAATGCTGACCAAAGCAAGTCGGAGTTCAGAATGCGGACCCTGCCGGCCGCTTGGTGTTGGGGCCAGCGCAGGCCGGAGACTTTTACAGGAAACAGAGACAGATGTCAGAGATTGTGTTTGATCGGGAAGGCCTGCCAGTGGAGCAGCCCGTGACACCGGAAACGGTTCTGGATCCGGCAAGCTTGCTGGGCAACGGGCTTGAGGAGCCGACCTCGCGCAAGGTCACCCGGTGGGTGAGTGAGCATGGGCAGCTGCCCGCCGTGGCCATTCATTTCGCCAAGTTTACGGATGGGCGGGGTTTATCCCTGGCGGCGCGTCTGAGAGAGGCCGGCTACAAGGGCGAACTGCATGCGACGGGAGACATCTCACAAGACCTGGTGTTTCAATTGCGCCGGGTGGGCTTCACCCATTTCCACCTGTCCGACCCGGGCGTGACGCGTATAGAGCGTCACGTTCTGGAGCCGTTCGGGGGCTACTACCAGGCTGCCCAGGACGGCAGCCTCGCGCACTGGCAGCGGCGCGAGGCAATCTGAGGACGAACAAAGGACGGTACGGGGACGGACCTCTGCCGTTGAACTGGCCCCGAGCCGGGGAAGCTGATACACGGCGCGTTTAAGACGCCGAAAGAAAAAGGGCGCCCTCGCAGGCGCCCCTTCAACTCGCACTGCCAGCTGGTTATTCAGCGGGCAACTTGGCAAGCTGTTCCCGGACTTTGGCCAGGGTTTCAGTGAACTGCGCGACGCGTTCTTTTTCCTGCTCAACTACCTTCGCAGGGGCGCGCTGCACGAAGCTTTCGTTAGACAGTTTGCCCTGTGCCTTGGCGATCTCGCCTTCCAGGCGCTGGATTTCCTTGCCCAGGCGAGCGCGTTCTGCCGCCACATCGATTTCCACATGCAGCATCAGCTCAGTCGTGCCTACGACCTGAACGGGTGCCCCCAACTGTGGCAACACTTCGACAATCTCGACCTCTTCCAGGCGAGCCAGCGACTTCAGATACTCGCTGTTGCGCTCGAGAACGGCCCGCTCGCCGCGCGCTATCAGCGGCACCCGCTGCGCCGGTGACAGGTTCATCTCGCCACGCAGGGCGCGTACAGCTTCAACCTGCGCCTTCAATTCCGCCACCTGTGCTTCCGCTTCTTCGTCGATGGCGGCAGGGTTGCTGACGGGGTAGGGCTGGATACTGATGCTGGTTTCTTCGTCTGCATGACGTTTGCCCGCAACCACCGAAACTTTCTGCCAAAGCTCTTCCGTGATGAACGGAATGATGGGGTGAGCCAGGCGCAGCACGGCTTCCAGCACCCGAATCAGTGTGCGCCGTGTGCCGAGCTGCTGTGCAGGCGTACCGGACTGCAGTTGTACCTTGGCCAGCTCCACATACCAGTCGCAGTACTCATCCCAGACGAAGTGGTATATGGCGTTGGCGACGTTATCGAAGCGGTAATCAGCAAAGCCTCGTTCGACGTCTGCCTCGAGCTTTTGCAGACGGCTGATGATCCATCGGTCGGCGAAGGAACGTTCTGCAGTCACGCTGACGCCGTCGATTTCCACCGTTTCATCATGCAGCGCATGGCCTTCGGTGTTCATCAGCACATAGCGAGTGGCGTTCCACAGCTTGTTGCAGAAGTTGCGGTACCCTTCGCAGCGCTTCAGATCGAAGTTGATGTTGCGCCCGAGTGTCGCATAAGCAGCCATGGTAAAGCGCAGCGCGTCGGCGCCGTATGCCGGGATGCCCTGAGGGTAGTCCTTGCGCGTTTTCTTGCGGATGCTTTCAGCCAGGCGCGGGTTCATCAGCCCGGTCGTGCGTTTCTCCAGCAGGGTGTCGAGATCGATGCCGTCGATGAGGTCCACCGGGTCAATGGTATTACCCTTGGACTTGCTCATCTTCTTGCCTTCCATGTCGCAGACAAGGCCGTGCACGTACACATTCTTGAAGGGCACCTTGCCCGTCATGTGCATGCTCATCACGACCATTCTGGCAACCCAGAAGAAAATGATGTCGAAGCCGGTGACCAGCACACTGGAAGGCAGATAACGTTCCAGGTCAGGCGTGTTTTCAGGCCAGCCAAGGTCGCTGAAGGGAACCAGGCCGGAAGAGAACCAGGTGTCGAGAACGTCTTCATCGCGCCGCAGTGGGCCGGTGACGCCGGCTGCTGCGGCTTTTTCGTGTGCCTCTTTCTCGTTACGTGCCACGAAAATCTGGCCGTCCTCGGAATACCAGGCGGGAATCTGATGGCCCCACCAGAGCTGGCGTGAAATGCACCAGTCCTGAATATTGTTCAGCCACTGGTTGTAGGTGGTGGTCCAGTTTTCGGGGTGGAAGCGGATGCGGCCATCGGCTACCACTTCGAGGGCGACTTCCGTCAGGCTCTTGCCCGGGTGCAGTGTGCCTTCGGGTGCGGGTTTGCTCATGGCAACAAACCACTGGTCTGTCAGCATGGGTTCAATCACCGTATTGGTGCGATCCCCACGCGGCACCATCAGCTTGTGCGGCTTCACGCTTTGCAGAAGGCCGAGGGCTTCAAGGTCGGCAACAATCTTCTTACGGGCTTCGAAGCGGTCCAGACCCTGGTACTGGGCGGGCGCGTTCTCGTTGATGCGGGCATCCAGCGTGAGAATGCTGATGCTCTCCAGTCCATGACGCTGACCGACTGCGTTGTCGTTGAAGTCATGGGCTGGCGTAACCTTTACCACGCCGGTGCCGAATTCTCGGTCAACATATTCATCGGCAATGATGGGAATCTCGCGATTCACCAGCGGCAACATCACGGTCTTGCCGACCAAGTGGGCATAACGTTCATCTTCGGGGTGAACCATTACGGCGACGTCACCCAGCATTGTCTCCGGGCGGGTGGTGGCTACCACCAGGGCGTCGATGCCGCCTTCCGGCTGGGTCAGCGGATAGCGGATCTCCCACATGTGGCCATCTTCTTCCTCGCTCACAACCTCCAGATCGGAAACGGCCGTGCCCAGGACCGGGTCCCAGTTCACCAGGCGCTTGCCCCGGTAGATGAGGCCTTGTTCGTACAGCCGCACGAAGACTTCAACCACGGCGCGCGACATGCGCTCATCCATGGTGAAGTATTCACGCTCCCAATCGCAGGAAGCACCGAGACGGCGGAACTGGCTGGTGATGGCTCCGCCGGATTTCTCCTTCCACTCCCAGACCTTTTCCAGGAATTTTTCACGTCCGAGATCGTGTCGGGAAACCTTCTGGGCGTCGAGCTGACGTTCCACGACGATCTGGGTCGCAATGCCGGCGTGGTCCGTACCTGGAATCATCGCAGTATCGTCACCGCACATGCGGTGATAACGCACCAGACCATCCATCACCGTCTGGTTGAAAGCGTGCCCCATGTGCAGCGTACCGGTGACATTGGGCGGTGGAAATTGAATGACGAAGGGCTTGCTCTCCACGCCGGGAGGAGGCTCAACGTGCTGGCCTGCGCGGAAAACGCCGCTTTTCTCCCAACGGGCGTACCAGCGGGACTCGATGTCCTTGGGTTCAAAACTCTTGGAAAGAAGATCGGAGGAATTCTGTTCTGAATGGGTGGTCATGGTTTAATGGTGGGTGGCGTGGGCGAGACTGCGAAACTGGCGCCTTTCACATGCGTGGACGCAGCAAATGCGCTGCGCAATCCCCCTATTTTATGATGTAGTGCGACACCCGGGGCGTGGTAAAATGCCCGGTTAACGTAAGCGGCTCAGAAGTGCTTGTTTTACTTCAGATTTCCGCTTGTCACGTGAACCTGTCGCAGCATGGCTGCATACTAGTTAAACAGTAACGGAACTTAAATGGCTATTGAACGCACCCTTTCCATCATCAAGCCCGATGCCGTCGCCAAGAACGTGATTGGCCAGATCATCGCCCGCTTCGAGCAGGCCGGTCTGAAGGTCGTGGCTGCCCGTCTGATGCAGCTCTCGCGCAGCGACGCCGAGCGTTTCTATGCCGTGCACAAAGAGCGTCCCTTCTTCAAGGATCTGGTCGAGTTCATGATCTCCGGTCCCGTCTTTGTGCAAGTGCTGGAAGGTGAGAACGCCATCGCGAAGAATCGCGAACTGATGGGCGCAACCGACCCCAAGAAAGCTGAGCCGGGCACCATCCGTGCTGACTTCGCAGACAGCATTGACGCCAACGCTGTGCATGGTTCCGACGCTCCGGAAACGGCCGCAGTGGAAATCGCGTTCTTCTTCCCGGAAAGCAACATTCACAGCCGTTGATTCGGCAAGGCGTGAAACGCTTGCCTCTTATTTGATATGCCAACAGTCATAGCCCGCCCCAATCTTCTGGGAATGGATACCGCCGCGCTGACCGAACTCGTCGCGCAGTGGGGTGGCAAGCCGTTTCGTGCCAAGCAACTGCAGCGCTGGGTACACCAGCGCGGCGTTGCCGATTTCAATGAAATGACGGATCTCGCACGAGATTTCCGTCAGACCCTTCAAGAACGTTGTGTGGTGGCGGCACCGCCCGTCAGCACCGAACATCTGTCGGCCGATGGCACCCGCAAGTGGTTGTTCGATGTAGGCATGGGTAATGCAGTGGAAACCGTCTTCATTCCCGAAGACGACCGCGGTACCCTGTGCATCTCGAGCCAGGCCGGCTGTACGGTTTCCTGCCCCTTCTGTTCCACCGGGTACCAGGGCTTCAACCGAAACCTTACTGCGGCCGAAATCATCGGCCAGCTGTGGCATGCGCGCCGTGTCCTGCAGCAGGACATTACCTCCGCGCGTCTGCCCGGCGGAGAGGTCGCCGCGCCTGAGCGCGTCGTCAGCAATGTGGTCATGATGGGAATGGGCGAACCCTTGCTCAATTACGACCAGGTTCTCGCTGCTTTGAAGCTGATGCTTGACGACAACGCCTACGGGCTCTCGCGCCGTCGTGTCACCGTTTCCACGTCGGGGGTGGTCCCCATGATGGACCGTCTCGCGCGGGATTGTCCCGTGGCTCTGGCTGTATCCCTGCATGCGCCCAACGACACATTGCGTGACCGGCTGGTGCCGCTGAACCGCAAACATCCGCTGCGCGAATTGCTCGATGCCTGCAACCGGTATCTTGAGCATGCGCCGCGCGACTTCATCACCTTTGAATACATCATGCTCGACGGCATCAATGACGCCGACGAGCATGCGCGACAGCTTATCGATATCGCGCGCCAGGTGCGATGCAAATTCAACCTCATCCCCTTCAATCCCTTCCCTCAGTCGGGCTTGAAGCGCTCGCCTGCGCACCGGGTGCGCCTCTTCGCCCAGATACTCATGGATGCCGGAGTGGTCACTACGGTTCGCAAGACGCGGGGCGATGACATCGCCGCGGCCTGTGGCCAGTTGGCGGGAGATGTCAAGGACCGGACTCGCATCGAGCAGCGCCTGCCCAACCGGGCCGCCATCGAGATCACTCAGGAGCATGGATGACTGAACCCCTGCTGAAAGAAAAACAAGACAACTCGGCCAATGAACAGCTCCCGGAGTCGGTTGGTATCGGGGGTACGCTGCGCGCCTTGCGAATCTCACGCCGCATAACGGTTAGTGAGGCATCGCAACGGCTTAAGTATTCGGTCCGTCAGATCGAATCGCTCGAAGCCGAGGAATGGTCAAATCTTCCGGAAGGCATGCCGCTGCGTGGCTTTGTGCGCAATTACGCGCGCTATCTCGAAGCCGATGTTGATTCCGTGCTCGTGCTGCTGGACAACGCGGTCGGCTCCACCAAGCCGCCGCGCGTAGTGGTGGCACCGGGCGTCTCTGGCTCGTCGGTCCCCGGAGACGAAGTGCCCATGGCCGCGGAATCCACCGGCCGCCCGTGGGGATGGTTCATCATCATCCTGGCCATTCTGGTCATTGCTGCCTTCTACGCAGTCGACCGCGGCTGGGTGCCCGAGTCCTGGCTGATCTTCGACTGGCTCAAGGACATTGCAAACAATGAGTGACACCGCTGTGCAGGAAGGCTGTCCGTCCTCAGTTGGCGCTGCTGCCAAGCGTATGACACGTTGCTCCACCGTAAAGTGGGGCGCGAAAGAGATACGTATCGGGGGCAATGCGCCGGTAGTGGTCCAGTCCATGACCAACACCGACACTGCGGACGCCATAGCAACAGCCATTCAG
>JAJUFI010000022.1 GCA_029263795.1 Alcaligenaceae bacterium | reverse complement strand
TACCGACACGCTGATCATGTCTTCCAGGCCTTTCAAGGCGCGAAAGATCAGGGCCCGGTTGGCCCAGGGGCATGCCAGTGATACATACAGGTGATATCGGCCCGCTTCGGCCTTGAAGCCCGGTTCGCCGGTCGGCCCGGCGGAACCGTCCGGCGTCACCCAGTTGCGGAATTGAGCGTCGCTGCGGACGAAGCGCCCACCGGTTGCGGCTGTGTCATACCATTGGTCGTGCCACTTTCCGTCGATCAATAAGCCCATGTTGCGCCTCCAATGTGTTGAAATGACATCCCAGCCCAGGCGCTGCACGGCTGAAGCAGCGCAGTTCATTGTAGGGGAACCCCTGGTGGCCCTCCGGCCCCAAGCCAGTTGAGCGCCGAGCCTCGGCCGTTGCGCCATTTTCGGGAAAACGTCATGAAGTCGTGGTTGAAAGCCTCCACCCTTGCAGCACTTGTTGCGCTCGCAATCGCCCTTTTTTCCCAGCCCCGGACACTGGATGAACAGCTGTTGCAGCTGCAGCTTGCACAGGCCGTGCCAGCCCATATCAAAGACCTGTCAGTCGAGCCTGTCGAGGTTCAGGCTCTGCTGCTTACTTATGCGGATGACGCGGTGCTGCTTGCCAAAGCACAGCTGGCCCTGATGCGTTACCCGGAAATTGCCCGTGCTGTGCTGCCCGTCTATGGTGAGTCATCTCGATTCCAGCAAGTATTGAGAAACTATGGCGAGGACTCGCTGTTGCCGATTCTTTATTTCATGCAGAACGAGATTTACACCCTCGAGCTGATGCGCAGTGTGAATGAGACTGCGCGCGCGTTTGCGGACACGTTCAGAAGCCCGGAGGTTGAGGACCACAGGGAGGAATCTCCAATGGCGGGGCCTCTCACGCCTGAGGAAAGGGGGCGGTACGCAATAGAGTTTCTCGCTGAAGAAGGATATGGGTTCATACGTCAGTTCGTCCTTTCCTCCAAGGGCGAAGTGGACTGGGTCCAGACCGATCGAGTGCTGGAATCACTTAACCGTTTCTTCGCCGGCGGCATCGCGAATGTGGAAAGAAAAGTCCGACGTGACGAAAACATTACGGTAGGCGATGTTGGGGGCGCTGCTCTGGACGTGGCGGTCGGCGTGGGCGCCTTCAAACTCCTGCGCATGGGCAGGGTCGCCCCAGCCGGGCGGGCGCTGACGCTCTCTCAGCGGTCAGCGGTGGTGGGCGCCGGCCTTTGGCGGGGGACGCTGTTAGGGGCTCGCGTGGCGAAATATGGTGCTCCAGCTGTACTGGCTTACATGGCGCTGCGCTACCCCAGCGTACTCAATTCATTGCTGGCGGACCTTGCGGGCAAACTGGGGGTTCCCGCGCCGGTGGCGCTGTGGGCGGGCTGGACCCTGATTCTGCTGCCGATCTTCATGGTGCTGCGCATCTTGCTGCGTCCGCTCGGCTGGGTGCTGGTGAGCCTGGGGCGAGTGATGCAGGCTGGGCGGCCGCGGGCACGGGTCTATTGAGGTGGCTGCCGCCTTGAAGCGGCAGCTGCGGCCCCGCGCCCACAGTGTTCCCCGAGGGTAATTGAGACTGTGCGCCAAGCCGGAAAGCAGCTACTCTTGAGCCAGTTTCAACCTGTGCCTTTACCGGTACGCCATTACTAACAAGCTGAATCATGTTGCCCACCAACTCCTTCAAGAAAGCCATGAAAGCAGGCCAGTCCCAAATCGGTATCTGGTCGACCATTCCATCTCCCACCGTGGCCGAACTCCTCGGCGGGGCGGGTTACGACTGGGTATTGCTGGATACCGAACACACGCCCAATGACGTGGCCATCATGCTCACGCAGCTGCAGGCTCTGGCAGCCGCCCAGCCTGCCCCCGGCAGGCAGGCCACGCAGGCGGTGGTGCGGCCTGCCTGGAATGACATGGTGCTGATCAAACGCTATCTGGATCTGGGTGTGCAGACCCTGCTTCTGCCGTTCGTGCAGAACGCCGAGGAGGCTGCTGCCGCCGTCAGCTCCATGCGATATGCGCCCGAAGGTGTGCGCGGGATGGGTGGCTCCGTTCGTGCGGCCAACTATGGGCGCACACAGGATTACATCCAGCGGGCGCATGAGGAACTCTGCCTGCTGGTACAGGTGGAGACTGCAGAAGCGCTTGCCAATCTTGATGAGATCGCCGCAGTGGACGGTGTCGACGGCATCTTCATTGGCCCGGCTGACCTTTCCGCCAGCCTGGGTTACCCCGGCCAGCCTTTCCACCCTGAAGTGACACGCATCATCAATGATGCGATCCGTCGCATACGGGCGGCCGGCAAAGCGCCCGGAATACTCATGGTGAACGAGGAGCGCGCCCGCGAATGTCTGGAATTGGGCGCCCAGTTCGTCGCAGTGGCAGTGGACACAATTGTCCTGCGTGACGGTGTGGATCGCATCGCTGCCAAGTTCAATGGTCAACAGGCGGCCGTCGCCACCAGCCCCTATTGATCCTCTCAGCCGGGGGCGGACGCATGTCCGCCCGAAGTGAGCTTCGGCGCTTCGCGCCCATGCCTGTCTGAACCTCCCCTCCTTGGCATGCAGCTTGCCGCTGTCTGCCCCAGCGCCGGCCTGCCGGCAGCACGTCAAGGAGGAGTTCCGATGGCTGTCATCGTTCAGTACAGATATTCAGAAGCAATACATCCCCTACACGCCGTATTGCTCTCCGGCTCATTCGCCCTATACCTAGGGGCGCTGCTCAGCGATATCGCCTACGCCAAGACCTTTCACATCCAATGGAGCAATTTTGCTTCGTGGCTGATTGTGGGCGGGCTGATTTTTTCCAGTATTGCCCTGGTGTTTGCCATCGCTGACCTGTGTCGTGCCCACCGCCGTGTTTCGGGCGTGGCCGCCTATGTGGTGCTGCTCGTAGCCAGCTGGGCGGTTGGTCTGTTCAATGCCCTGATGCATGCCCGGGATGCCTGGGCCATGATGCCCGGCGGACTGATACTTTCTATAGCAGGCACGATACTCATCGCCCTGGCAACTTGGCTGGGCTTTCGCACCCCACATTTTGTCGGGAGTGCACAATGAGATATGCCATATTCATGTCTGCGCTGGGAATTTCCGCAGTGCTTGCCGCGTGCGGTGCGGAACCTCAGGAACCACAGTTTGGAGCGAACCCTCAGTTGCCCAAACCAAGTCGGGGGCTTCTACCGACAATGAATATCCCCGAGCCCACTGGTTGGGACGGCCAGATGCCGACCGTGCCAGACGGGTTCACCATCAGTGCCATTGCCACGGATCTGAAGATTCCGCGTCAGACCCTCATTCTGCCCAATGGTGACATCCTGGTGGCGGAAGGTCGAGGAGGCAATGCGCCGGCGCTCAAGCCCAAGGACGTCATCGCAGCCTATATCAAAGGCAAGGGAACGACGAATGTGGAAAGCGGCAACCGCATCACACTGTTGCGCGATGCTGATGGTGATGGCGAATACGAGTTCCGCTCCGTTTTTGCAGAAGATCTGAATGCGCCCTATGGGCTCGCCTTCGTCAATGGACGCATTTATGTTGCTAATCAGGATGCAGTTGTCTGGTTCGATTATGAGGAGGGGCAGACCGAGGCAGCTGCAAAGCCCACCCAGTTGACCGAACTTCCCTCTGAAATCAATCACCACTGGACCAAGGCCATGACGGCCAGTGCAGACGGGCGCCACTTGTATGTGGGCATCGGGTCGAACAGCAACATCACGGAGCGGGGCTGGACGGCCGAAGCCGATCGGGCGGTGGTGTGGGAGATTGACGCAGAATCGGGGGCACGGCGCACCTATGCAACCGGATTGCGCAACCCGACTGCCCTGACCATTCAGCCGGGTACCGGCCAGTTATGGGCGGTGGTGAATGAGCGCGATGAGATTGGCCCCGACTTGGTGCCCGATTATTTGACAAGTGTGAAGGAGGGGGCCTTTTATGGGTGGCCTTACGCCTTCTGGGGCCCGAATCCGGACGAGCGTGTGCGACCTCAAGACCCGCAGAAGGTAGCCGCCACCATCGCCCCGGATTATGCCCTCGGCTCCCACGTGGCCGCGCTGGGTGTCGCGTTTTCAAATGAGGCCATGGGTGAGTCCTTTGCAGAAGGGGTTTTTGTGGGAATGCACGGGAGTTGGAACCGGTCTAGTCCGGTAGGTTACAAAGTCGTTTTTGTCCCCTTCAGTGATGGTGTGCCTGCGGGCGAACCGGTGGAGTTCGTCGCCGGGTTTCTGGACTCCGGGAACAACAAGACGCGGGGGCGGCCTGTGGGCGTTACGGTTGACCCGCGCGGTGCACTGATTGTGGCTGATGATCTGTCCAATGCAGTGTGGCGGATCGTGCGGGCTGACGTGGCTCAGAACCTGGATGCGGCAGCGAACGAGAGTTCAGGGCGGTGATTCGGCGAATTTCGCGGCAAGGAAATCGATCATGGCCCTGACCTTGGCGGGCTGGCGCCGGCCCGGGGGTAAAGCACATAGATGCCGTCCAGATGCGTGGGCGGGCGGTCGAGTTCCAGCTCGATCAGTTCGCTTCACTTCGGGGTGCCGGCGACTGAATTCCGGCATGAGCGGTGCAACAATGTAGCGGCTGCCTGTTTCCGTTAAGACCAAACGCCGGGTGCTGCGGTGGAACAGGCTTACCCCAGGTGCTCTTCCAGGCGATTCACGTGTTTGGTGGCCATCGCAGGGGAAATGCCCATCTGACGCGCGGCAGCAGACAAGCTTCCTGCTTGAGCAGCGCGCACGAATACCTTCATGCTGGTGATGCGGTCCATATTTATTTCCTACTGTCAGTACGAACTGTAGGCCTTGTTCTGCCGGTTCTCTAACTTACAGAGTTGGACCATACTGCATATATCGAAGAACCAGTAAGGATTTGCCATGAATGCCAATCATGCATCGTCGGCCCGCATGCCGACTTATTTCGTTCCGCACGGCGCCGGCCCATGCTTCTTCATGGACTGGAAACCGGCCAATACCTGGAACAATATGGCTGCCTTTCTGAAGGGGATTCGGAACGAATTGCCTGCCCTGCCGGAAGCGATCGTCCTGGTTTCGGGGCACTGGTTGGAGATTGATTTCCGTTTGACGGGAAACGCCCGCCCACCCCTGATTTATGACTACTACGGCTTTCCCCCGCATACCTACGAGCTTGAGTATCCGGCGCCGGGCAAACCGGAACTGGCAGCCAGCCTGGCGGAAACCTTGTCCGCAGCCGGGCTTTCGGCTTCCGTCGATGTTGAGCGAGGGTATGACCACGGGGTATTCATACCCCTGAAGCTGATGTTCCCCGAGGCGGACATTCCAGTTATCCAGCTTTCATTGCGTCAGGATCTGAACCCTGAAGCTCACCTGAATGCGGGTCGCGCATTGGCCCCGCTGCGTGATCAGGGGATTCTTATCGTGGGCAGCGGAATGAGCTTCCACAATATGCGCGGCTATGGTGACCCACGCTTCACACCCGTGTCGCACGCTTTTGACGAGTGGCTGAGTGCGGCGATATCAGCCGTGCCGGCCCAGCGCGATGCCTTGTTGCGAGATTGGGAACAGGCGCCTCACGCGCGTCTGTGCCACCCGCCTCGGGCTGAGGAACACCTGCTCCCGTTGATGGTGGCAGCCGGGGCGGCCGCGGAAGGCAGGGGCCGCAGGGTGTATTCCGAAATAATCCTCGAAACCGCGATATCGGCATTTCGCTTCGACTGAGTTCATATAGAGAATTCAAATCAAGCCGGGTGCCGGGGTTAATTCAGTGAAGTAAGCTTGGCATCGGGTAAGCTTGGCATCGGCATTAATGTAGGCCAACAGATCAAACCTGACGCCGGCAGGGCATTCAATTGTTTGCCGGCGCGATATGAAGTGTGTTTTGAGGAGTATGACAATGAATGATTCGGCCGAACGCTATGGTGGAATATCGCGTTTTTTTCACTGGGTGATGGCTGTTCTGATCGTCTGGCAGGGCATGAAATTTTTCGACCGCATCAATGACGGCGAACATTGGATCGGGGAGACCCTGGTGCCCTGGCATACCCGCATAGGTTCGGTGCTGCTGGTGCTGATCGTGTTGCGCATCGTCTGGGCAATCGTCCAGCGGGGCAATCGTCCGGTCCAGGGTCCTGCTACTGCAACGCTTGTGAAACTGGGCCATTTCCTGCTGTATGCCGTCATGTTCCTGATGCCTGTAAGCGGCATCACGTATCTGGTGGGGCGCGGGTTTGGCTGGCGGCCGTTTGGCATGGAGATCATCGCCCGCGGCCCAGAAATCCCCTGGATGGCCTCGCTTGGCGGGGCAGTGCATTCACCGCTGGCCTGGCTGCTGCTGGTTCTTGTGGTTGGGCACGTGGGTGTGGCGCTGTTCCATCACTTCGTGAAGAAGGACGGAGTGCTGCGCCGCATGCTCTGATCAGCTTGCGTCACCTATCCAGGTTGCGGGCCACGCACCGCTTCCCACCATGTCCCGGATAACCTCCGGGACGAGCTGTAATACTGCAGCACAGGCCGTGGTTGCGGGGCGTGTAGTGTGGGTGGCGCACACCACTCTGCGCAACATGCGCGGGTTGTCGATCTCGGTCGTGCGCAGTCGGTCCGCTGCCACTTCCTCGGCCACTGAACCAAGCGGGAGGATGGTGTGCCCAATTCCCGCTTCCGTAGCCCGTTTCACGCTGTTCAGCGATTCAATTTCCGCCACCAGATTCAGCTCCACACCCAAAAGTGCGCAGGAATCATCGATGATCCGGCGCAGACCATGTTCACGACCGGGTAAGACAAGTGGAAGGCGAGCCAGTTCCTCCAGGGAGATCTCTGCCGGCATGTCCAGCCCGGCCTGGCTCACCAGTACCAGTTGGTCATCAAGCAGGGGTTGCCGGGTGAGGTTGGCCTCCATGACATCGTCATAGAGCAGGGCGAGGTCCAGCCGCCCCGACTGCAGTCGTTCGCGCAGGAACCCGCTGTACGCTTCAACGATCTTGAGCCTGACCTGCGGAAGCCGCTCCCTGCATGCGCTCAGTATGGGCATGGTTGCCGCAAGCGCGACGGTGGTGGTCAGGCCCAGTGCCACTTCGCCCGTCGGCACATCTGCAGCCCCTCGTACAGCAAGCCGGGCTTTTTCGGCATCAGCCAGCACCACCCGCGCGTGTTCCAGAAAGATTCTGCCCGCTTCCGTGGGTACGACACCACGGCTGGAGCGGTCTAGCAGGCGTGCGCCCAGTTCATGTTCCAGCGCCGTAATCTGCTGCCCCAATGCCGGCTGTGCCACGTGCAGGCGTCCGGAGGCCTTGAGCAGGCTACCGGCCTCGCAGGCGACAACGAAATAACGAAGTTGGCGAAGTTCCATTGGTATACGTATTGTGTATAGCAGATAGGTTGAATAAGTATTTCACAGATATCGCTTGCGAGGGCAAAATGTCGTCATTGAGGAGAAATTTCATGTACAACGAAGCAGACGAATTTCAGGATATCCGTGACGCCGTACGCCAGCTCTGCCGGCAGTTTCCGGATGAATACTTCCGCAAGATCGATGAACAGAGGGCTTACCCCGAAGAGTTCGTGAACGCTCTCATGGAAGCAGGCTGGCTGGCAGCCATGATTCCGGAAGAATACGGTGGCACGGGCCTGGGCCTGACTGCCGCTTCCGTCATCATGGAAGAAATCAACCGCTCTGGCGGCAATGCCGGTGCCGTGCACGGCCAGATGTACAACATGGGCACCCTGTTGCGCAGCGGCAGCAAGGAACAGAAGGAAAAATACCTGCCGGCCATCGCCGCGGGCAAGCTGCGTATCCAATCCATGGCCGTGACCGAGCCCACTACCGGCACCGACACCACCAAGTTGAAGACGACGGCGGTGAAAAAGGGCGACCGCTATGTGGTCAACGGCCAGAAAGTTTGGATTTCGCGTGTCCAGCACTCCGATCTCATGATTCTGCTGGCTCGCACGACACCGCTTTCCGAAGTGAAGAAAAAATCGGAAGGCATGTCCATCTTCATCGTGGATCTGCATGAAGCAATCGGCAAGGGCCTTACTGTTCGCCCCATCCCGAACATGGTGAATCACGAAACCAACGAGCTGTTCTTCGAGAACCTTGAAATTCCCGAAGAGAACCTGATTGGCGAAGAAGGCAAGGGTTTCAAGTACATCCTGGAAGGCCTGAACGCCGAACGCACCCTGATTGCCGCCGAGTGTATCGGTGATGGCTACTGGTTCATCGACCGAGCAACCAAATACGCCAATGAGCGAATTGTGTTCGATCGGCCGATCGGCAAGAACCAGGGTGTTCAGTTCCCCATTGCCGAGGCATTCATTGAGGTCGAGGCAGCCAGCCTGATGCGTTTCGAGGCGTCACGCCGGTTTGACGAACACAAGCCCTGCGGTGCACAGGCCAATATGGCGAAGTATCTGGCTGCCAAGGCCAGCTGGGAAGCTGCAAACGTCTGTCTGCAGACGCATGGCGGTTTCGGCTTTGCCAACGAGTATGATGTTGAACGCAAGTTCCGTGAGACACGCCTCTATCAAGTGGCGCCCATCTCCACAAACCTCATTTACTCATTCATCGCCGAGCATGTGCTTGGCCTGCCACGTTCGTTCTGAGAATCGCCATGTCACGACCGTTGGACGGAATCACCGTCGTAACTCTGGAACACGCCATTGCGGCGCCTTTCTGTACGCGCCAGCTTGCCGACCTCGGCGCCCGCGTCATCAAGGTGGAGCGCCCCGGCAGCGGGGACTTTGCACGCGGCTACGATGAGCGCGTCAAGGGTCTCTCTTCGCACTTTGTCTGGACCAACCGCTCTAAGGAAAGCCTGACGCTGGACGTCAAGCATGCCGAGGCTCGCAAGGTGCTGGACAAGCTCCTGCAGGAAGCCGATGTGCTGGTGCAGAACCTTGCCCCGGGCGCAGCAGCCCGCCTGGGTTTGTCGTTTGATGAGCTGCACCCCAAGTACCCGGGGCTCATCGTCTGCGACATTTCCGGTTATGGTAACGACGGCCCCTACCGCGACAAGAAAGCCTACGACCTTCTCATTCAGAGCGAATCGGGCTTTCTTTCGGTGACTGGCACCAAGGACGAGCCCGCCAAGGCCGGTTGTTCAATTGCCGACATTGCTGCGGGCATGTATGCCTACAGCAATATCCTGGCTGCCCTGGTGCAACGCGGCAAGACCGGCAAGGGTGCGCGCATCGACGTCTCCATGCTGGAAAGTATGGTGGAATGGATGGGCTTTCCCATGTATTACGCCTACGACGGCGCATCGCCTCCACCCCGTGCGGGCGCAGCACATGCCACCATCTTCCCGTACGGGCCCTTCCTGGCCGGCGATGGCTCCTCCGTCATGCTGGGCCTGCAGAACGAGCGCGAATGGGCCGTTTTCTGCAAGGTCGTGCTTCAGCAGCCCGAACTTGCCGAAGATGCCCGCTTCTCCAGCAACTCGCAGCGTGTGGCGCACCGTGAGGAGCTGCGCACCATCATCACGCAGGCTTTCTCCACCCTGACTGCAGAGCAGGTCGTGGCACGTCTGGACGAGGCCAAGATTGCCAACGCTCGTGTGAACAATATGCACGACGTCTGGAATCACCCGCAGTTGAAGGCCCGCCAGCGCTGGACGGAAGTCGGCACTCCCGAAGGCCCCGTACCTGCACTGCTGCCGCCAGGCACACAAAGCAGCTTTTCCCCGCGCATGGATCCCATCCCCGCGCTGGGGCAGCATACCGATGCCATCCTGAAGGAACTGGGATGGTCGGAAGCGGAGATTGCCACGCTGCGCGCCGAAGGGGCCATCTGAGCAGAATTGCCTTCTGACTGAAGGCTTCAAAATACCCGGCAGCTTCGCATCCCACGGGAGTGAGCTGCCGGGTTTCTTTGTTTTCAGTTGCTGTGCTTGACCTTCCCATCATGGGAAGGTTTATGCTGTCGGTAATCTGTAATCCTCCCAGGGAGCCGACCATGACGTCCGGGCCGAGTAACCCAACAGCGGGCAGCATAGACATTTCCCTTCCCATTGAAGGCATGACCTGTGCCTCCTGCGTGGGCCGCGTTGAAGCGGCCCTGCGCAAAGTGCAGGGCGTTGAGCAGGTCGCGGTGAATCTGGCGACCGAGCGCGCCGATGTGAAGGCGGCTGCGGGGACCAGCCGCCAGTCACTTGTGCAGGCCATAGAGAAGGTCGGTTTCGATGTGCCCGCCACTACCGTGGAGCTTTCCATAGGGGGCATGAGCTGTGCATCCTGTGTGAGCAGGGTGGAAGCTGCACTGCGCAAAGTGGACGGCGTTCAGGAAGTCAGCGTCAATCTGGCGACGGAAAGGGCCCACATACGAGGGGTGGCGGATACAGCTGCTTTGGCTGCCGCGGTGGAAGCGGCCGGTTATGACGTTCGGCCCGTGGGCGCAGCGTCTGCAGCAGATATGCAGGAAACTGATGCGCGCAAGGACGCTGAGCGCGAAGAGCTGAAACGCGACTTGCTGCTGGCCGTGGTGCTCGCACTGCCGGTATTCGTGCTGGAAATGGGTTCACACCTGGTGCCCGGTATGCACGAACTGGTGGATCGCACGATAGGCATGCAGGCCAGTTGGTACATACAGTTTATATTGACCACGCTGGTGCTGATCTTCCCAGGCAGGCGGTTTTACCAGAAGGGGCTGCCGCTGTTGTTGGGCCTGGCTCCCGACATGAACTCCCTGGTGGCCGTGGGAACTCTGGCGGCCTATGGCTATTCCGTGGTGGCCACTTTTATTCCCAGCCTGTTGCCTTCGGGCACGGTCAATGTCTACTACGAAGCGGCTGCCGTCATCGTGGCCCTCATACTGCTTGGGCGTTTCCTCGAGGCCCGTGCCAAAGGCCGTACCTCGGCTGCCATCCGCAGACTGGTAGGCCTGCAGCCCCGTACTGCCCGGGTGCGGCGTCCGCAAGGAGTTGAGGAAGTGCCGCTGGCGGAAGTCAGGGCGGGTGACGTGGTTGAAGTGCGTCCGGGAGAGCGTATCCCGGTGGATGGGGAAGTACTGGAAGGCTCGAGCTATGTGGATGAATCCATGATCTCGGGTGAGCCGGTGCCCGTGGTGAAGGCAGCCGGCGCTCAAGTGGTCGGCGGCACCGTCAACCAAAGAGGCTCCTTCAGTTTCAGGGCCACGGCGGTTGGCTCCGATACGGTGTTGTCCCAGATCATCCGGATGGTGGAGCAGGCCCAAGGTTCCAAGCTGCCGATACAGGCACTCGTGGATCAGGTCACGCGCTGGTTTGTCCCGGCGGTCATGGCGGCAGCCCTGGTGACCTTCCTCATCTGGCTGGTGTGGGGGCCATCTCCCGCGCTCACCTATGCTCTGGTCAATGCGGTGGCCGTCCTCATCATCGCATGCCCTTGTGCCATGGGGCTGGCAACACCCACTTCCATCATGGTCGGCACAGGCCGGGCGGCGGAAATGGGTGTGCTATTTCGCAAGGGTGATGCATTGCAGCGCTTACGTGACGCCAGAGTGGTTGCCGTGGACAAGACGGGCACACTGACGGAAGGGCGTCCGGTACTGACGGATCTGGAAGTCACCGAGGGATTTGAACGGGACGATGTGCTGGCCCTGCTTGCTGCCGTTGAATCACGTTCGGAGCATCCCATCGCCCAGGCGCTGGTGCGGGCGGCGCAAGAGAAAGGGCTACCGCTGTCTGAAGCCTCCGATTTTGAATCCATCACGGGTTACGGAGTTCGTGCACGAGTGCAAGACAGACGTGTGGACGTGGGAGCCGATCGATACATGCAGCGCCTGGGGCAGGATGTGTCTGGCCTGGCTTCTGTTGCGCGGCGCCTGGCGCAGGAAGGAAAATCCCCGCTGTACGCTGCCATTGATGGGCGTCTTGCGTGTATTGTGGCGGTGGCCGACCCCATCAAGAGTACGACTCCACAGGCCATCAAGGCCCTTCACGCCCTGGGGCTCAAGGTGGCGATGGTATCCGGGGACAACCAACGCACGGCCCAGGCCATCGCACGGCAACTTGGCATTGATGAAGTGTTCGCGGAAGTCCTGCCCGACGGCAAGGTAGGCATCGTCCGTCAGTTGCGCCAGGAACACGGCGTCGTCGCCTTTGTGGGCGATGGCATCAACGATGCACCTGCCCTGGCAGAGAGCGATGTGGGCATCGCCATCGGGACGGGTACCGACATAGCGATCGAAGCAGCTGATGTCGTGCTCATGTCAGGTAGCCTCCAGGGTGTGCCGACTGCTGTTGCGTTGTCACGGGCCACCATCGGGAATATCCGTCAGAACCTGTTCTGGGCCTTCGTCTACAACACCGCTCTCATTCCCGTTGCAGCGGGAGCCCTGTATCCAGTCTGGGGAACTTTGTTGTCACCCATCTTCGCGGCTGGAGCCATGGCCATGTCGAGCGTATTCGTGCTGGGCAACGCTTTGCGACTGCGCGGGTTTCAGCCGCCCCATGCTCCGACTCAATGACGTCGCCCGCCAAGGAGCTTGAGCCATGAATATCGGTGAGGCAGCGGAGGCGTCCGGCGTTTCGGCCAAGATGATCCGCTATTACGAGGATATTGGCCTGATACCGCCAGCAGCTCGCACTGAATCGGGATATCGCAACTATTCTGAGTCGGATATTCACCGGCTCAGCTTTGTGAGGCGGGCACGCGAACTCGGTTTTTCTGTAAAGGAAATTGCCGAGTTGCTCAGCCTGTGGAGTGACCGTTCACGCCAGAGCGCGGAAGTGAAACGTATTGCGCAGGCGCATATCGCTGATCTGCGGCGCAAGGTTGCCCAGCTCGAGAGCATGGTGGGTACCTTACAGACGCTGGTAGATTGCTGTGCGGGTGACGACCGCCCGGAATGTCCCATTCTGGAGCAGCTGGAGGGCCCGGCAGCCCGCCAATCGCGGGCCTGAACCCAGAGTACGTGTGCGCCTGAACTGGCCCTATCAGAGTTTGTTGCTGTGTTTGTTTCTAGGGGAGTTGCCGCCGCTTGCGGGTGACGGCAGCCCCGGGTATTCCTGAAACGGGTGGAGCTCAGACCGCCTTGGGTGGGAAGCCGGCTTCTTCCAGCGCTGCCTCCACTTGCTCCTGTGTGGCAGTGGTAATCACTTCAAGCTTGCGGCTGGGTGGGTCCGCCTTAATCTCGGCATTCGGGTCAATGGCCTGAATTGCGCGGGTCACGCCCCGGACGCAGCCGCCACATGTCATGTTTTCAATGTGAAATTGCATGGTGTTCTCCTGGAAACAGCTTGGGTTGCAGTGCCTTCATTGCTGTGGCACGGGCGCCAGGCGGCCGGATCGGGC
This sequence comes from Alcaligenaceae bacterium, assembly GCA_029263795.1. Classification (GTDB taxonomy): domain Bacteria; phylum Pseudomonadota; class Gammaproteobacteria; order Burkholderiales; family Burkholderiaceae_B; genus Yanghanlia. The sequence continues at coordinate 12,619 of JAJUFI010000022.1, read as the reverse complement.
AATCAGCGCCGTGACGACAATGGCGAAGGCGAGGCGGGCCCAGATGATGGCGGACGGGTGTGCGCCCATCAGCAGGATGAGCAGGGTGTCCTCAATGATGCTGTGGCATAACCCCAGGAAGGCCATCACCAGGAAGATGTCACGCCGGGACAACTTGCCGGACTGCGCTTCGCGTATTAACAGCCCGGCACCAATGCTCAGCCCCAGTGTGAAACCAATGATGGTCACATTGGTCGCCTCGCGCCCGATGCCGATTACGCGCAGCAGTGGCGCGAGCACTTTGTGCATCAGCCGTTCAATGCCCACTGCCTTCAGCACACGCAGCAGCAGCATCAGGCCGAGGATGATCACAAACACCATGACCAGCATCTTGAGTTGGCTCAATGCCCATGCCAGCAGGGAAGGGTCGGAAAATTCGGGCTGCCAGAGTGTGACCGCAGGTTCCTGCAAGCTGTTGGTGGCAGAATAGTAAACGTTGAGAATGGCGCCCAGCACCAATGCACCGCCCAGCCGGATGACAAGAGTTGCCCTCCAGGCAACCCCAGTTGCGCGGGCCACTGCCCCTTCTACCGGCAGGGAGTGGGCAAGCAGAATGAGTGTGCCCAACACGCTTACCTGTGCGATGGTCAGGGGTATGTGGGGGCTCAGGTCGGCGAACACCACCAGGGCGGTGTAAATGCTCGTCAGCATGGCGGCCGCCCAAACGATTCCAACTTCCGCAGGCAAGCCCACCAGCCCCATGATGGGCCCAAGAAGCGTTGCGAGAAATTCTGTCCCGCCAAGCATGTCCAGCACCTTGACGATAATCAGCGCGGGCACCATGAGCCGGATCAATACCAGCCAGGATGAAAAGGCATCATGAAATAGCCGCTTTACGGGGGCGGCAACTGCAGCGAACCGGGACATTCAGAAAGTGCGGAAAGAATCTGCAAAAAAACCGGCCGCGCGGGCGACCGGCTGAGGTATGCCGCAGAATGCGGGCTTAACTGGAAGTATAGCTGCGATCACCAAATATAGCTGAGCCAATGCGTACTTCCGTCGAGCCTTCGGCAATGGCCAGATCGTAATCGCCGCTCATGCCCATTGAGAGTCTTTCAAGCGAAATGTTGGGAATATTTTTCCGCTGCATGGTGTCGCGCAGTTCCCTCAAACGGCGGAAACATGCACGTACCGCTTCGCGGTCAGGGTCATTTACCGCCATGGTCATCAGCCCCTGCACACGCAGGCTTGGCGCCTGGGAGCTCAAATAAGCGAGGAAATCCTCCAGTTCCGCCGGGTCCAGCCCGAATTTGCTGGGCTCGCTGGATGTCTTGACCTGCACCAGCGCGTCCATGACCCTGCCTTCCAGTTGGAGCCGACGTTCCAGTACTTCGGCCAGTTCGATACGGTCCAGTGACTGAATCTCATGCGCATGGCGCGCGACGTCACGCGCCTTGTTCGTCTGAAGGTGGCCGATCATCACCCAGCGGACGTCGGTGTCTGCAAGCTCCTGGGATTTATCGCGAATTTCCTGAGCCTTGTTCTCGCCAAAGCGCCGCAAACCCGCGGCCATGGCTTCCCTGATTGCATCCGTGCCAAAGGTCTTGCTCACTGCCAGCAGGCTTACACTGCCGGCGGGCCGACCCGCTGCCACCGTCAGAGCTTCGATACGGTTTCTTACTGCATTGATTCGGTCGGCGATGTTTGAAACTTGGTTCATCGTTCAACAGTCAAGATTCCGGCTGCAACTGATCGCGCAGGCCGGCGACAATTTCATAAGATCGCAGACGAGCCTGATGATCGAACATGTTCGATGTGATGATCAGCTCGTCGGCACCTGTGCGGGCAATGAATTGGCGCATGGTGTGCGCAACCGTGCTGGGGCTGCCAATGGCGGTGCAGGAAAGCACATTGTCCAGCAGTGCCCGCTCATGCAGGGCCAGCGTGTCCGTGTAGCCCGCCACCGGAGGTGGTAGCTGAATGGGGCGGCCATTACGCAAGCTCACAAATGATTGCTGCCAGGAAGAAGCCAGGAAGTGGGCGTCGTCATCGCTATCTGCTGCGAATATGTTGTAGCCCAGCATGACGTACGGTTCAGACAAGAACTTGGACGGCCGGAAGTTCGCTCGGTAGGTGTGGATGGCCTGCATCAGCATTTGAGGCGCGAAATGGGAGGCGAAGGAATACGGCAGGCCAAGATAGGCGGCCAGCTGCGCACCAAACAGGCTGGACCCGAGTATCCAAAACTGGGGGGACAGCCCCTTCCCGGGTACCGCGGTCACCGGCAGACGTGAGTCTTCGGAAAAATATTCCATCAGTTCAAGGACGTCCTGCGGAAACGCTTCCGGGTCGGTGTCCAGGTTGCGCCGCAAGGCACGTGCGACCACTTGGTCGGACCCGGGTGCTCGCCCGAGACCGAGATCGATGCGACCAGGGTAAAGGGATTCCAGTGTGCCAAATTGTTCCGCGATCACCAGGGGCGAATGGTTGGGCAGCATGATGCCGCCGGCACCCACCCGGATGGTGGAGGTTCCCCCGGCAATGTGGCCGATCAGTACGGAAGTCGCGGCGCTGGCAATGCCTGGCATGCCATGATGCTCCGCGAGCCAGAAACGGTGGAAGCCAAGCGCCTCGGCATGGCGGGCCAGCGACAGGCTGTTGCGAAAGGAAGTGGCTGCATCGCTGCCTTGGGCGATGGGAGCCAGGTCGAGTACGGATAGTTTCGTCATGTCGAGAATAGTACAACGGCGCCCAGGCCTTGCGTCAGCTCGTGCCGTCCGACACGGGAGATGAACTCGTCACGCGATGCTGCGTGGAGTTCAGGCAATGCGTGGAGATTTTCCCACCCGAGCGCCCACCACCATTTCCGTAATCCAGTTGACCAGAATGGAGGTATAGGCCTGTTGCGCGGTTTTGTCCGTCAAGGCGTGATCCGCATTGTCAATGACTCTGTGAGTCATTGAGTGTGCATGCTGAAAAGCCGCTCGGTAACTCATGATGGTGGAGCGTGGAACCAGGTGGTCATGTTCGGATTCCACCAGCAGTACATCGCCCCGAAACTCCAGGCAGGCCCGCAGGGCGCGGTTTTCCGTTGCCGGAATGAAGCTGCTACGGTATTTTGCCAGGTCGTCACGGTCGAGCTTGCGCTTTGGTGTATCCCATTGTTCGTCGCGGTAGATGGACGGAACGCGCAGGGACAGCCATTGCACCGGACGCAAGCTGGTAAGTATGGTGGAAAGGTACGCGCCGTAGCTGGTGCCCACGACTGCGATGGAGCGCGTGTCGATAGAGGGATGACGGTGCAGGCAGTCATAAGCGCAGACCAGGTCTCGCAGATTCTCCTCCCGCGTGACGTTCATCTGCCGTTCGGAATGTTTGATGTGGCCACGCAGGTCGAAAGTCAAGCACACACATCCTAGGCCCGCTATGCCCCGTGCCCGTTCCAGGTCGCGTTCCTGGCTGCCACCCCAGCCGTGCACGAACAACACGCCGGGAACCTTGTGGCCAGGGGCGAGGAAGGTCCCCGCCATGCGTTCGTCGTCCACGAGTATTTCAACCCGGTCGCTGCTTGTTCCCATGGGCTTCCACCATCACGTATTTTCGAATCAGCCCAAGATCCGGGTCTTGGCCGGAGAAAGTTTCAATGGCGCCTGCTGGCGCGGGTTGCTCAGCTCCGAACAGTTCCAGCGTTTCCGCCCACACGCGGTCGCAGTCTGGGTTGGCAGCAAACACTTCCATGGCCGCAATTTCGGCTCGGCTGGCACCACCTATGCGCCAGGATTGTTCCAGCACTCCTGCCCGACGTTGTCCTTGAGCATCAAGGCCCGCCGCAACATCGTAGTTGCGCCTGGACGCAAAAAAATTCGGGTAGCAGGCATCGGCGGCAGCGTCATAGTGCGCAGCCATTTCCACCGCCTGGCGGTGGTCGGCGTCCAGGTCAAGCGTGAGCAATGCTTCAAACCCCCCTCGGGCAAAACAAAGACGTGAGCCGCCATACACTTCTTCCCCGTTATTGTCCCGGGTCAGGCACTGTGTGCCGATGTAGCTGGCTGTGAGCCCCGGCAGCCTGAATTGCCCAACACTGAAGGTCATCACATTCTCGAGATGCGCTTCGAGGACAATACCGCACACTGCGAGAGCGCTGGCATCTTGCCCTGCGAGTGCTGCCTCCAATTCTTCAATTGTTCTCACGATTACCTGACCGCGGCCGGCGGTGGCATGCACCGGTTTCACACGAACAATTCTCTCCCGCTGCAGCAGCAGGGAAGCGGCCGTACGCAAGTCATTTTGTGAGAAGGCCGTATAGCCAGGCAAAGTCGCATCAACTACGTGGCTTATGAAATCATTCGACCATCCTGCAGGACGCTGTGCTGCCCGACTTACCAGTCCATGAGTTATCGCCTTGGTGGGCATGAAATCCTGTTCGGCGTACCCTCCAAACAAGTCGGATTCGCCCTGCACACCGTAAGTTTCCAACGCTGATGCACCCACCAGTGTGGTGTCAGGTATGAAGTAACAGCGCATACGGGCATGGCGGACGGGGTCATACAGCCCATCAAAGGGTATGCCCATGAAACCGGCAATGCGCTCTGCAATGTCGCGGTGTACTTCGGCCTCATGTATGGGCAGGTGAGGTCGCAGCCGCAGCAGTACCACGGCGTCAGGTTTTACAGCGGCGTCGAGGCGCATTCAGTCTCGCCCCTTGGGGTTGCGCGTATCCACGGATATCGGGTCACTCGCGGGAAACGTGTCTTCTATGGCGTCGTCCAGAGTTTCCTCATCCACTGGTTTGGCAGGCTTCTTCTCTGCGTCTGGATTCGGAGGATTTTCTTTGGTGGGAAACGGCAGGTTTTGCTGGTCGCTCATGTTTCAGACTCCATGAATAATGGTATTCGTGTGGGGAAATGGGATGATTGAGGAGGGGGGCGCCAATTCGCCCACCGATGGGGTGGGCGAATATGGCTGTCGCTTGGCACTTGTCAGGAACAATACCGACTTAGCGCTCCGTCTTGACTTCCGGCAGTGCCTTGAGCTGTTCCTTGGTGTAGCCCGACAGCAGAATACGGTCGTCGCGGCGTTCGAACTTGTCGAAAGGCACGGCTACGTTCTTGGAACCCATACCCAGGAAGCCGCCGGCTCCCACGAGCAGATAAAGGGTGCGGCCGTCCGACGAGATCACGATGTCTTCGATGTCTCCGATCTTCTCATCGTTCTCATTGACTACGCTTTTGCCCATCAGGTCCTTCTTGGCGCTCCAGCCAGTGATGGCTTCGGTGCTTGCAGCAGAGGGGTTCTGACCGTCCACGGCGGGTGCGCGGGTGTCCGGGGTGGCGGCTGTACCAGGAGTTGCTGGTACGGCTGGCGAGCTGGCAGCACCGGGGGCGGTGCCGGGCGTGGCCGTACTATTTGCAGAGGGGGTGGCGGTGGTGCCGCTGGCAGCGGGTGCTGCGGTAGTGCCGGCAGCTGGGGCCTGATTGGTGGTGGCTGCCGCGCCGTCAGCGGCGCGGTTGTTGCCGGCTTCCGGCGTGGTGGTTTGGGCGAAGGCCGTTCCGATGGTCAGAGGCATGCTGAGAGCCAGGACGGATGCGAGCGTTTTCATCTTCATAGTGATCTCCTTTTATGTTGTGCACTAGGCGGGCAACCTCAAGCAAGCTCTGTGCCATGAGTGAAAAAGCTTTCAAAGAGCTTCATTAGGTGCAGTATGGGAAAGAGGCCCGACTCACAAGATCAAGTCACGGAGTAAAGATCCAACTGCACAAGAGCGGACCACCGGGAACGGAGCTTGCTGTGTGCGTTTCGCAATCCATCTGCGTCGCATGACGTGACGGAAGCAATGAAAGGTCAGCGGCAGGGTCGCCTGATCAACTCACAGTTTCCCTGACTAAGGAGCGTTTTATGAAAACAGGAAAGCGAATTGCAGCGGGCGCCGTGACCGTGGTTCTGCTCGCAAGTCTGACGGCCTGCAATGGCATGTCCCGTCAGGGGCGCAACACCGCCATTGGTGCGGGTGCTGGCGCGGTCGGCGGTGCGGTTCTGACCGGTGGCAGCACTTTGGGCACTCTTGGTGGCGCAGCCATCGGCGGTGTGGTCGGACACGAAGCGAGCAAATAAGCAAGCTCGTATCAACGGATAAGAGATAAAAAAGGAGCGACGAATGTTATATACGATTGCTGTAATTCTGGTGATTCTCTGGCTGCTCGGCCTGGTGTCTTCCTACACCATCGGCGGGTTCATCCACATTCTGCTTGTTGTAGCCATCATCATGATTCTCGTGCGTCTGATCAGCGGGCGCGCCCCCTAGAAAATAAGTACTCCGTAGAGCAAGAATGGCCCCTCGGGTGCGATCCCGTCGGGCCATTCTTGCGTCAAGCGGGCGTATGATTCCGGTTCATGGCAAGGCACATTTTGGAGTTGTGCATGGAGTTTCTCAAACATGCCTGGGATTCACACCCCGTCGTTCAGGCATTCATCCTCAACTTTCTGGCAGCTGTCCTGATTCTGCTGGTCGGATGGACGGTGTCGGGCATCGTGGGTCGCAGCATTAGGCGACTTGCCGCGCGATCCACACGCATCGATCCCACCATGGTGCCAATGCTTTATGCAGCCGCAGTGTGGTCGTTGCGCATCTTCGTCATCATTGCCGTTCTGGCTCGCTTTGGTGTACAAACCGCCAGTTTGATTGCTGCGCTAGGTGCGGCCGGGCTTGCCATCGGGCTGGCCCTGCAGGGCACACTGCAGAACATTGCAGCAGGAATCATGTTGCTCGCCTTGCGCCCGTTGCGGGTGGGGGAGTACGTTTCGATTGTTGGCAGGGCAGAGGGCACGGTTGAGGAAGTGGGGCTATTCCTCACCCGGCTCAGGCAGGGGGACGGAATCATCCTGCACATGCCCAATAATTTGATCTGGGGCAACACCATTGTGAATTTCAGTCGCAATGAGAAGCGGAGACTTGAGATCAACGTGCAGGTGCCTCATTATCAGGATCTCGAGGCCGCGATTGCCGCCTTGCAGTCGGTGGTGGACGAACATCCCGACGTACTTGAAAGCCCGGCCCCGCAGGTCCAGGTCGCTTCAGATCAGGATACCTACGTCTCGGTGACCATTCAGGTCTGGGCCAGGGTCGAACGTTTCAGTAGCCTGAAGCTCGATCTTTACCGCAAATGCATGGCAGTCCTGCGCCAGGCACGAACGCAGGCCCGGCTTCGATAAGAAGCAGAGTTCTGCACATGCGGGTTACACTGCGTGCCCAATGTCGCTTGTATGCAGCGCTTTTCCGCCCATTAGAAAGATAAAGGAGATATAGATGATCAAAAATCAAGCTAGTTTTGTCCGGCGCCTCGTTGCGGGAGCATTCGCTGCTGCAACAATGGTTGCCACGACTGCGGCGGTTGCAGCCTATCCCGAGAAACCCATACGCATGATCGTTGGGTTCTCGGCCGGCGGCACGACAGATGTTGTTGCACGCATTGTCGGCAAGGAAATTGGTGAAACCCTGGGGCAGCCGGTGGTCATCGAGAACCGTCCCGGTGCCGGCAGCAATATCGCTGCAGAAATGGTGGCCCGTGCTGACCCCGATGGCTACACGCTGTTGATGGTGGCCGTCACCAGCGCGATCAACCACACGCTCTACAAGAACCTGAAGTTCGACCTGGTTCAGGATTTCCAGCCGGTCGCACTGGCAGCACGGGTTCCCAATGTGCTGGTCGTGCACCCGGATGTCAAGGCCAATTCGGTTGCAGAGCTGGTTGACCTGCTCAAGAAGAATCCGGGCAAGTTCAATTTTGCCTCTTCGGGCAGCGGCACCTCGATTCACATGGCTGGTGAGCTCTTCAAACTGCGTGCCGGTGTGGATGTCGCGCACATTCCTTACAAGGGCAGCGCAAACGCCATCAGTGACCTCATCGGCGGCCAGGTCGACTACATGTTCGACAATATGCCCTCCGCCTGGCCACACGTTGAGTCCGGCAAGCTGCGCGCTCTGGCTGTGACCACCGCAGAACGCTCAGCCACGGCTCCCAACCTGCCCACCATGCAGGAAGAAGGGTTCGAGGGCTTTGACGTGTCATCCTGGTTTGGCGTGATCGGCCCCAAGGGTATACCTGCAGACGTCGTTCAGACACTCAACAAGGCCATTCGTGAAGCCCTGGCCAAGCCGGAAGTTCGCGAGCGCTTTGCCGGTCTGGGTGCCGTGCCTGCTGACACCACACCGGAACAGTTCGGCGAATTCATCAAGACTGAAGTCGAGAGCTGGGGCCCGGTGGTGGAAGCTTCGGGTGCCCGCGTAGACTGACGCGGCGGTCAGGGAAGGCGGGGCGGGTTGTCTTCGTAAGCCTTCCGCCCCGCCTTGATCATCGCCGTACACACGCCGCGCAGCATGTCGACTTCGTCATTGCTGAGCGCACTGCGTGACAACAGGTGCCGCATACGCGGCACCAATTTTTTTGGGTGATGGGGGTCAAGGAACTTGACCCAGACCAGGGCCTCTTCCCAGTGTTCCAGCAGTGCCTGGACCCGCGCTCCGTCGGCCGGTTGTGCGCCCGGGTCGGGCTTGCCTTCAGTAACGGGTATCAGGGTGGCGTCATGTGCCGACAGCAGTGCATAGCGCAATTCCCAGGCAGCCAGTTGCAGGGCCTGGGCAACGTTCAGGGAACTGTACTCTGGGTTTGCCGGGATATGGCAGAGCCGGTGGCACAGGCCGATGTCCTCGTTGGTCAGGCCGGAACGCTCGGTACCCAGTACGATGGCGACCTTGCCCTGGCTCACTTCACCCAGATGTTCACATGCGAGGCGAGCCGACTCGCGAATATCGCAGGCTGGCGGCCCCAGGAAACGAGGCCTTGCCGTCAGCGCAAAGGCAAGTGTCACGGGCTTGAGCGCACCGGCAAGAGTCGGCACAATGATTGCGGCCTCGAGCACGTCAGTTGCGCCACTGGCCAGTGAAATCGCCTCGGCCTGAGCCGTGATCTCGCCTGTTTTGGGAGCAACCAGACACAGCTCGCCGAAGCCCATGGTCTTGATGGCGCGGGCAGCCGCGCCGACATTGCCGGGGTGCGAGGGTTGAACCATAATGAAACGGACTTGCTTGAAGCGCGCTTCCAGTTCGGACTGTGGCAGGGAAGTCATCTAAAATACGCTGTTTGCGCTCTAAAAAAACGGATATCTATGCACCCGATGCTCAACACCGCCATCAAGGCGGCACGCCGCGCCGGCACCATCATCAATCGGGCCAGCCTCGACCTCGAACGCCTGCAGGTGGCACGCAAGGGGCCGAAGGATTATGTCACGGAAGTGGACCGTGCTGCGGAAGAAGCCATTATCGACGTCCTGCGTACGGCTTACCCCTCACATGCTTTTCTGGGCGAGGAAACCGGTGAAGTTGCCGCTGCCGACGGTTCTCAGGCAGACTCGCCGGAATTCCAGTGGGTCATCGATCCCATCGATGGAACCACCAATTTCATCCATGGCCTGCCGCTGTACGCCATTTCGATTGCTCTCATGCATCGTGGTCAAGTCACCCAGGCCGTGATTTACGACCCTTCCAGCAACGAATTGTTCACGGCCAGCCGTGGCAGTGGCGCTTTCCTCAACGACCGCCGCATTCGCGTGAGCGGTCAGCGTCGTTACCACGATGCCTTGCTGGCTGCACATCTGGGCAATTCGGCGATGAACGGCAATTCCCCGTTCACCGACATGCTGGATGAAAGTGCCGCTGTACGTCGTCTGGGCAGTACAGTTCTGGCACTGGCTTATGTGGCTGCTGGCCGCATCGACGGTTTTTGCGGCGTTGGGCTGCAGCCCTGGGATCTCGCAGCGGGCGGCCTGCTCGTGCTTGAAGCCGGTGGCCTGGTGGCCGATTTCGACGGGGAACAAGGCTGGATGAAGTCGGGCAGGGTGATTGCGGCGACGCCCAAGATCTTCCCCCAAATGCTGGGCTACCTAAACGGCTGAGCCGGCCATGGTATTCGAATGGATGGCCGAGCCGTCAGCGTGGGCAGGTTTGCTCACGCTGGTGCTTCTGGAGATCGTTCTCGGTATCGACAACCTGATCTTCATCGCCATCCTGGTGGAGAAGCTTCCCCCGCGCCAGCGCGATCGTGCGCGTGTCGTGGGGCTCTCCCTGGCGCTGCTCATGCGCCTGGTGTTGCTCTCTGTCATGTCGTGGCTGGTCACACTGACAGAACCCTGGCTTTCTGTTGGCCCGTTCGAGTTCTCCCAACGTGACCTCATCCTCATCATAGGTGGCCTGTTTCTTCTGATGAAAGGGACAGTCGAGTTGCACGAACGGGTGGAGGGCAAGGCTGCCCATTCTACGGGCAACCGCATCCATGCAGGTTTCGGCGTAATCGTGCTCCAGATCGTGGTGCTGGACGCAGTCTTTTCGCTGGATTCCGTCATCACTGCCGTCGGTATGGTCAATCATCTGTCCATCATGATGATTGCCGTCACCATCGCCATCGGTCTCATGCTCCTCGCTTCCAAACCGCTGACCCGTTTCGTCAATGCACATCCGACGGTGGTGATACTCTGCCTGGGCTTTCTGCTCACCATTGGCTTCACGCTGGTAATTGAAGGTTTTGGCTTCGAACTGCCCAAGGGCTATCTGTATGCCGCCATCACTTTCTCGGTCCTGATCGAAACGCTCAATCAGCTTGCGCGTCGCAACCTGCGTCGGCAGGCGGCTACCCGGCCCTTGCGGGAACGCACGGCGGAAGGGGTCTTGCGCATGCTGGGCATGGGGTCGTCGGTAAGCAGTCCGGCACTCGATACCGGCACCGCTCAAGTGGGGGATACCGCCCAGGTATTCGAGGATGAGGAGCGCTACATGGTCAGTGGCGTTCTTACCTTGGCAGAGCGTTCGATAAGGTCCGTCATGACGCCGCGCACTGAAGTGTGCTGGCTAAACCTGAATGATCCGCCCGAGGTACTGCGCGAACGGGTGCTGTCGTCTCCGCATAGCTTTTTCCCAGTCTGCAAGGGGTCACTTGATGAAGTCGTGGGTATCGGGCGGGCCAAAGAAATGGTGGCTGATCTCATCGAGCACGGCACCATCCGGGTATCTCGTTTGCGAGAGCCCGTCATCGTGCATGAGTCCATCGGCATGCTCAAATTGATGGAAACGCTCAAGCAGTCACGTGGCAAGCTGGTGCTAGTCACCGATGAATTCGGTGCGATCGACGGGCTGGTCACGCCCATCGACGTATTCGAGGCAATCGCCGGTGAATTTCCGGATGAAGACGAGACACCCGATATTCAGGAGCTGGGCGAAGGGCGCTGGCGGGTAGATGGTGCCGCCGACCTGCTCCATCTCGAACTGCTGTTGCAGGCGGACGGGCTGGTCGATGAAGACGCAGACTACACAACGATTGCCGGCTTCCTTCTGGCACGGTTCGGTCATCTTCCCCAGGAGGGTGACCGCTGTGAACTGCAACATGGAGGCCAGCTGTTTAAGTTCACCGTGGAAAAAATGGCGGGGCGGCGCATTGCCACGGTGCTAATAGAACGCCGTGCACAACAATTCGACGACACAGCAGGATACGAAAGCGAATGACTGAATCCACCATATTTTTGTTGAAGGCCTTGTTTTTGGGTTTGGTCGAAGGGTTCACGGAATTCATCCCTGTCTCCAGCACGGCACATCTGCTTCTGATCGGGTCCTGGATAAACTTCTCCTCGAGCGATGACAAAGTCTTCGAAGTTGTGATCCAGTTTGGTTCCATTCTGGCCGTCATGTGGATATTCCGTGCCAGGCTCTTGCACCTGTTCAGAGGTGCCTTGGCGCGCGACCCGGTCGAACTGGCGTTCATGCGGAACCTGCTGATTGCCTTTCTCCCGGCAGCTGTAATCGGCGCCCTGGCAATCAAGTACATCAAGATGCTGTTTCACAGCCCGGCAGTGTTCGTGTTCACCCTTGTGATCGGCGGCTTCATCATGCTGTGGGTGGAGCGCAAGCCTCAGTATGCGAAGTTCGGGTCGGCCCAGGAGGGCGTGGAGCCCTCGGAGGATTCGAACGGCGCCCCGGTAACGGAGTCCAGCCGCCGCGCCACGGCCCATGCGCTTGAGCAAATCACCTGGAAGCAGGCCCTGGTCGTGGGTTTTGCCCAGTGCCTGGCCATGGTTCCCGGCACGTCGCGCTCAGGCGCCACCATCATTAGCGGGATGATTGCAGGCATAGAGCGGCGGACTGCCACCGAGTTTTCCTTTTTTCTGGCCATGCCAACCATGCTGGCTGCCACGGTTTATGACCTGTATCGCAACGCATCGGCGCTGAACAGCGCGGAGATGTCCGCAATTGTGGTCGGCTTTGTGGCGGCTTTCCTCAGCGCGATGGTGGTGGTGCGGGCAGTGTTGCGCTTCGTTTCCCGGCATACCTACCGGCCCTTTGCCTGGTACCGAATTGCCTTGGGAGGCGTGGTTGCTCTCTGGTTGTTGTCCATCTGAAAGCTCGGCGATAGAGCAAGGCTCCCGTATAATTCGCCCCTGAATCATCACGACAGAGGCCAAACATGGGCGACGGATGCTGCGAACACAAGCTCAGGGATATCTCGCATTTCAAGGAAGCAATCAAGAGCTTCCGCACGGAGTATTACGAACGACATCCGGAGCTCATGCAGCGGTTGACCTCGGAAGGGCAGTCGCCGGC
>JAJUFI010000043.1 GCA_029263795.1 Alcaligenaceae bacterium | reverse complement strand
GTACAGGGGTTCGAATCCCCTAGGGGACGCCACTAAATTGTGGCACACCGCTGCGGAGCGGTAGTTCAGTTGGTTAGAATACCGGCCTGTCACGCCGGGGGTCGCGGGTTCGAGCCCCGTCCGCTCCGCCAAAGAATTCAAGGGGTTAGCTTAGCACTAAGCTAGCCCTTTTTCTATTTCTGCTCTCAATTCCCCCTTCCCGTATTCGACCACTGAAGGTTTATCTCGAAGACAAACCACGCGGTCAATGGAAAGGCGGCCCGCCTGCATCAAACAGACTGTTCTCCTCTGCTTTGCGCTGGCTTGCGGCCATTAAATAACTTTCTGTAACATTTCCGTTCCTCCGATTACGTGAAACAATTTGACTGCAAATCCACCGTGATGCGCGCAAATTAAGAGAAAAAGACAGAAATTAGGTCTTAAGAACGTCATTTTTGCCTGCCATCTGCTTGCCGCCGGCTGATGTACCTCCCTAATATGCGCCGCTATTAAGTGAGGAAGCAAATGTATACGCTGGTTCTGAGTATTTCCTGCAGTGTGGCCGTGTCGGTGCTTCTGAAAATGGCCCGCAGCCGTTCCATCAAGGTGGACCAGGCGATTGCCTTCAATTATGTCATGGCGGGCAGTTTGTGCTGGCTGCTGCTCGGCCCTCAGCCTCAAACGTTATTCGCATCCAGTGCACCTTGGCCGTTGCTGCTGGCACTGGGTCTATTGCTGCCCAGCATATTTCTTGTTATGGCCAAGGCCGTGCAGCAGGCGGGCATTGTCCTGAGCGATGTTGCGCAGCGCCTTTCCCTTTTGTTGCCTCTTATTGCAGCGTTCACCCTCTTCGGTGAACCGGCGACTTCCCAAAAGTTGATAGGAGTTGCCATCGCCCTGTGTGCCTTGGGCGCCCTGCTCTGGCGACCAGGCAGCCGCAATGCGCAGTCATCTGGCAGTCACGGTGGCCTGCTCACTGTCGTGCTGCTGCTGGGTGTATGGGTGGGCTACGGAACCATCGACATTCTTTTCAAGCAGATGGCCAAAATGGGCTCTGCCTTTCCCACTACCCTGCTCGGCTCATTCGTGCTGGCAGGCTTGGTGAGCTTCACCTATCTGCTGCTGCGCCGAGCGGCGTGGAACGCTCGCAGCATGGCGGCCGGCCTTCTGCTTGGCCTTCTGAACTTCGGCAATATCTACTTCTACGTACGTGCGCATCAGGTATTTTCGGATAACCCCACGCTGGTTTTCTCAGCGATGAACATCGGGGTCATCGCACTGGGCACCCTGGTTGGTGCGGGCGTGTTCAAGGAAAGGATCAATTGGGTGAACGCGGTCGGCGTGGCCTTGGCCATAGTGGCCATTTTCATCCTCTTCCCCCGCTGACCTCCCTACAGGGACATAGCTTCATTCAGCGGGCCGTTTCGTCCCGTCAGCCGCGCGGGCCGTTGCGGCGCCATCGGTTGCCCCGTCCTCCGATTCTGGCCGAGGTTCCGGCGGGTTGGAAGCTGCTTGCGTTTCGGCATCTCCCTCGTCGGTTGCTGCTTGCGTTGCGGAATCCCCCGCGCTGGGTGCTGACTGCTGTTCGGCATCCGCCGCCGGCGCCAACCCCTCAGCCGCAGCAATGACACGCAGGTCGCTGGGCCTCACCCCGCTTGGAGGTTCCGGCGGTTGAACAATTTCAATTGCCGGTTCTGCCGTCCCAGCCTCTGCAGACATGCTGGAAATAGCCTCGGCCGATGTCGGCGAGGCAGCCGGTGAACCCGGCTCCCCGACTTCTGCAGAGTCTTGGACAGTACCCGCTTGCGGAGCACCATTAGCCCCCATGTCGGCAGCAGCGGAACCAGCCGCGTCAGACCCAGCAGTCACTTCAGGACCGACCGCGTCGCTGTCCACCTCTGCTTCCACCGAGCCCGCCACACGGGCCGAATCGGCCGCGGCAGCGTCTGCCGGGGCTGTACCCACATCAGCGCCTGCGGCCGGCGCGGGAGCAGGACTGAGGTCATTGGCAGCCGCTGTTTCGATTTCTGCGGCCGGCATTTGCTCAGCTTCTGCTCCCGGCAGACCCTCGGGCGGCTGGGTAAAGGAAATGTCCTTCTCGATATCGACTCGTGGGTCGAGTGCAGGCACCACATTCTGATTCTGCGAGGATTCGGGCATGGGCACGAAGCCTGTGGGCGCATCCTCGCTCAAATGAGTGCCCTTCACGCGCTGCGGGCGAACGAAGACTACCAGGAACACAGCGCAGGCGGTGACAAAGACGAAGAACACCCCCGCCTGCAATTCGCGCATGAGGAAGCCAACGAGCAAGGGCCCCACCCCCGCACCCAGGCCGTACACCATGTACATGATGGCACTCAGGCCGACGCGGCGCTCAGGTTCAACGTTGTCGTTGGCGAAGGCGGCTGCGACTGGGTAAAGCGTGAACAAAATGATGCCGAACATGCAGGAAAACACGACCAGCACTGGATAAGGCAATGGCCACCACCCCCACAACGGCAGGGTGAAGATGGCCAGCAGCATGGCGTTGAAACGAATGAGGCCCACTCGGCTGATGCGGTCTGCCAGCCAGCCTATCGGCCATTGGAAAACCAGCCCGCTTGCGACCGCTGCCGCGACGAACACGGCAACCTGCCCGGTGTTCATACCTTGCGCAACGCCGTAAACAGGAGCCAGGCCGTAAAAAGCACCCGACATCATGCCCGCCATGAACATAACGGTGAGTGTTATTGGCACACGCGCGATGTAGTAGCGGTAATGCAATGGTACGGGCACCTGCACCGCAGGGTGGACCCGGCGGGTCACAGCTACGGGTATCAGGCAGGCTGCAGAACACAGCGCCACAAACATAAGGGGGCTGGCATCCAGCCGAGGGAAGAGACTGACCGACAACTGGCCCAGCACTGTGCCCATACTGGAGAAAACCATGTAGAAGGCAAAGACACGCCCCCTCAGACGATTTTCCGTCTGTTCGTTGAGCCAGCTTTCCAGGACAATGAACTGGGTCACCATCGCTATGCCGGCCACAAAACGCAGGGCCATCCAGAGCACGAGAATGTCAATGAGTGCCTGTATGAGCACGGTCACCGTGACCAGGGCGGCTGTGGCGGCGTAGGCACGTATGTGCCCCACGCGAATGATGAGCTTGTGGCCCACCCGCGCACCAAACACCAGGCCGATGTAATACGCGGCGATGATGGCGCCGACCCAGACTTCGGAAACAGACGAGGCCGTCAGCCGCAAGCCCAGATAGGTGTTGAACAGACCCGACCCAACCAGGAGCAGCAAGGTGGCCAGGAAGAGAGAGGAGAAGGCCCCGATCGTCTTTACCATGGCGATACGTATTGTGAAGTGCTGGGCGCACCTCGAAAAAGGAATGAAAGCCTGCGGCCGCGGAATGGATCAGCCTGTGTGCTGCCCGGCAACCGGTTTGACGGGGCAGCACACGCCATGACGCTGCTCAGGAAAGCTGATTCAGCAGGCTGCGGGCATCCGAGACTTCAAACTTCCCGGCCTGCTCGATATTGAGCTGTTCGACAACGCCGTCGCGCAGAAGCGCTGAAAAACGTTGGCAGCGAACCCCCATGCCGCGCACGGACAGGTCAAGTTCCAGGCCGAGCCGGTGTGTGAATTCACCACTGCCGTCTCCGAGCATGCGGATGCGACCGTTCACACCCAGCGACCTGCCCCATGCGCCCATGACGAATGCGTCATTGACGGCCAGGCACCAGATTTCGTCGACACCTTTTTCCTTCAAGGCGTCGCTCAGTTCCAGAAAGCCGGGAACGTGTTTTTCAGAACATGTGGGCGTGAAAGCGCCCGGTACGGCAAATAACGCAATGGTTTTGCCTTTGGCCGCTTCAGCGACCTGAACCGGATTTGGCCCAACGGCGCAGGCTCCGCTGGGCTCATCGTAATACTCGTACAAGGTGCCGTCGGGAATGCGGTCACCGATTTTGATGGTCATGAGTTCCCCCTTCTTGTGCTTGGTGTAAAGCTCAATGATACGGCGAAAGAAGAGGGACCAGAGGGCTTAGCCCGATTCCTTGACGCGATAGACCAAGGTAGCGGTTTTGGCCAGGCCCAGAACCTTCACGGTGACGCTGCCGAGAAGCAGGCGCGAAAGCCCGCTGCGGCCGTGACTGCCGATAAAGATGAGGTCGCAGCCGTTCTCTTCAGCTGCCTGAACGATGCCATCAGCCACGTTGAAGTTGGAAACCACCTTGCCAGTTGCGGTGACCCCTGCAGTCTCGGCGCGATCCAGCACTTGGCGGATGTACTTCTGAGCCTGCTCATTGGCGGTTTTTTCGTAGTCTTCGTCGGTTATGGCATAGGCAGCAGCCATGCCGTCGAAGCCGACCGTTGCAGCGAAAGGCTGCGTGACGTACAAGGCAACGATTTCGGCGCCGATGGAACGGGCGAAGCAGACGCCCTTGTTGGCCGCCTGAGCGGAAAGCGGGGAACCGTCGGTAGGAATGAGGATTTTTTTGAACATTATCTTGCCCCTATCAAGTTACTAGGCTCCCAGCGGGTGCTGATCGCCTGCATTTATTGCTTCAAACTTCGAGCTTACTCGCAGGTAACGCCAAATTGTAATCAGCATTTACGCTGTCTTTGATGGATCTCAAGTCATGCCGGGATCGCGCCGCGGGATGGATGCAAGCGACTCCCAGTGTGCTTCGCGACGCGGGCGACGGGCCACCCGGCCCCCAATCCGCATCGCTCACGCGAGGGTTCCAACAACTTCAGATCAAGCCTGCGAAGCGGCGTGGAACAAATGTGTGCAACGGGTTCCCGTGCGGCAATAAGCCAGAACCGGTGCCGGCATCGTTTGCAGAAGTTCGCGGAAGCGAAGGACATCCTGTTCCGTCATGCCGCCGCTGATGACGGGCTGGTACTCTATATTCAGGCCGGCGGCCTTGGCCGCTGCAATGACGTCGGCCGAGCCGGGCTGATCCGGGCCGCCTTCACCATCCGGGCGATTGATGATCACGCTTTTGAACCCCGCCTCGGCGACGGCCTGCATGTCCTCCGGGCCAAGCTGGGGCGCGACCGCAAAAGATTCAGTAAGTGGTGTGTAAGGCAGAGACATCGTGCAAATCCGTATAATGGTTGAAGGGGGAAAATCATGGAAAATAGTATGACTGCGCCGGCCGGTACGCAAGCTGGCCGAACCTCTGATACCGAGCAAGTCACCATTCGCAACGCGACGTTCGACGATATCGCACAAATCCAGCAAATCTACGCGCACCACGTTCTCTCAAGCACCGCCACTTTCGAAGAGACTCCGCCCACCGAACAGGAAATGCGCGAGCGTGTTGAAAAGGTCCGTTCCCTGGGCCTGCCGTGGCTGGTTGCGGAACGCGAAGGCCGTATTGTGGGGTATTGTTATGCCAGCCAGTACCGTCCTCGTCCAGCCTACCGGTTCACCGTGGAAAACTCCATCTACCTGGCTGACGGCGAATCCGGCAAAGGCATTGGCCAGCAGCTGCTCGCAGCTTTAATCCAGCGTTGTGAACAGGGCCCCTGGCGTCAAATGATTGCAGTCATTGGCGGCACACAAAATCAGAGCTCAATCAGCCTGCACCGCAAGCTCGGCTTCAACCATGTGGGCACCCAGCCGGACACTGGCTACAAATTTGGGCAGTGGATAGACGTCGTCTTCATGCAGCGCGCATTGGGCCCCGGCGGCGCCACACCCCCCGAAGAGTGATTCCGCCCCAGCACGATTTCTGAGCGTCAGCGTTCATTGACGCTCAGACTGATTTTCTTATAAGATTACTTTTATAGTTATCTTTAACACTTCCCCGTACGCACCCATGGCCCGCCCCGACCTCTGTACCACAGAAGAAATTCGTGAATTAGTCGATCAGTTCTACACGCGTATTCGTTCCGATGCCGTTTTGGGCCCAATTTTCAATCAACACATAGACGACTGGCCCACTCATCTGGACATCATGGTGCGGTTCTGGTCATCGATTCTGCTGGGGTCCGGGCAGTACAGCGGCACTCCCATGCCCAAACACATCGCGCTTCCGGGGCTGGATGCATCCATGTTTCATCGCTGGCTCGATCTTTTTCACCAGACGACGGCGGAACTTAGCAACCGCGATATGGCGCACCAGGCCGAGGAACTGGCTCAACGCATCGCCCGCAGCTTGTGGTTCGGGTATCAGATGCACCGTGAACCCAATCGCATGCCGCGGGAGCTCCACCATGACTGACCGCAAACGCGCGAAAGTCGCCGCCCAGCCGCCCGACCTTTCAGTGTTCCTCAGCCTTGGCTTTCGGCCCCTGTATATCTGTGGCTGCGCCTGGGCCCTGATTTCCATCGCGATCTGGATCTTCACCCCCGCACTCATACCGGCTCCGTTCTTCGCAGTCGCCTGGCATGCCCATGAAATGCTGTGGGGCTTCATCGCCACCATTGCTGTCGGGTTTCTTCTGACCGCCAGCGCAACCTGGACAGGCTTCAACCCCATGAAGGGCTTGCCGCTCGCCTGCGTCGCCCTGTTCTGGCTGGGTGCGCGCCTGGCCTACCTTATCGGCGGGGAAGCCGCTTTCATGGCGGGCCTGGTGCTGGAAAGCCTGTTCTTCGGGTACAGCGCGGTTTGCCTTCTGAAAGTCATGCTCAAGGGCAAGAGCCGCCGCAACTACGGCATCCCCTTTTTGGTGCTGGGGCTGGGCGCAAGCAATGTGCTCTTCCTGCTGGCCACACTGAAGGGCGACTATCTGCTGGTGATCGATCGCTTCAATACCGGCATGCTGTTCATGGCAGTGCTCACCATTCTCATCGCCCGTCGGGTCATTCCTTTCTTCGCCGGGCGCATGGTGCCCGGCCTGGATATTCCCATGCTTGCCGGCAGTGGTCGCGTTCAGCTGGTAGTGGGCAGCCTTGCCATTCTGGCCGGCTTGAGCGGCCTGAACATGGTCATGGCTGCCGCATTGGCAGTAGTTGGTTTAATCGGGCTCTATCAGCTCTGGTGCTGGAAGCCGCTTGCCGTGCTGCACAAGCCGATGCTGTGGATTCTTTATCTCGGCTATCTGGGGCTGGCTCTGGGCCTGCTCGCAGCGGCTGTGCACCTGGCGGGTTGGGGCGGGTATTTTCTTGCGCGCGACGCCGCCCATGTGCACATTATTGGCATGGGTGGGTTTGCCGTGCTGATAATCGGCATGGTCACCCGCACCGCCCTTGGGCACACGGGCAGGCCGTTGGCTCTGGACGGCTCCATGCTTGCAAGCTACTGGTTCATGGTGCTGGCCGTCCTACTGCGACTCGCCGCCCTGATGCCGACTTCCTTCGCCGGCTCATTGCTGCATGCCGCCGCCGCAGCGTGGATGGTGAGCCTCGGCCTTTATCTCTATCGCTATATACCGATACTCATTCGCCCAAGGGCGGACGCCGTACCGAAACCTGTGGTTCCGTCAGCCCGCACGGCCACGCCCCAGCGTTGATATGATGCAAACCCGGCGGGGGCTGCCCGCCGCCTCGCTCCTCTGTTTCTGGAATCCGCCATGCGTCTGACAGCAATGACCGACTTTTCCATGCGTTTGCTCATGTATCTGGGCAACCACCCGGAACGGCTCTGCACCATTGCGGAAATCGCCCAGGTTCATGGCATTTCCGAGCCACACCTGATGAAAATCACGCACCGGTTGGCACAGGCGGGGTGGATAGAAACCATCAGGGGCAAGAACGGCGGTATGCGCCTGGCCAAGGACCCGAGTCAGATTTCGCTAGGCGCGGTGGTGCGTGACATGGAAAACGACCTTGCCGTGGTGGCATGCTTGGGCGGTCAGAACCCGGAATGCATACTTATCGGGAATTGTGGGCTTACGCGCATCATGCAAGGGGCCCTGGACCAATTCCTGGGCCACCTCGACCGCCACACCCTGGCCGACGTGCTGCCGGGCAGAACGGGTCAGACCAGTTCGCAGCGCACCGTCACCGGGTGCGAACGCAAGACCGAAATGACCGTTTCCTTCACTTCGCCTTCCACGTCTGAAATTACGTAGCCTATCGGCCCCTTGGTCTGCAGGTGCTGGGCGACAATGTTCAAACCGTGATCCGCCACCACGCTGCTGAGTGCCCCCATCGCACCAGGCACATTACGGTGCACATGCAATATCCGGGCTGTTCCTGCCTTTTCCTGGTAAGGCACTTCCGGAAAATTCACTGAACCCTTGGTGGCACCCGCCTGCAGATAGCTGACGAGTTTCTCGGCGACTTCCCGCCCAATGTTTTCCTGCGACTCCTGAGTGCTGCCGCCGATATGTGGCGTGAGAATGACATTGGGCATGCCGCGTAGCGGGCTGTCCAGCGCTTCGTCTCTGCTCTTCGGCTCAACCGGGAAGACATCCAGCGCTGCACCGGCGAGGTGACCACTCAGCAGGGCCGAGTGCAGGGCGTCAATATCGACCACCGTACCCCGCGAGGCGTTGATGAGAATGGCTCCCGGCTTCATCGCAGCAATGGTTTCCGCGTTGATCAGGTTCTGGGTGGCTTTGCCCCCGGGTACATGGAGCGTCACGACATCGGACTGCGCCAGCAGGCGCTTCAGAGAAGACACCGGCTTGGCGTTGCCCCGCGGCAGCTGTGCCTCCACGTCATGAAACAGCACTTTCATGCCGGCCAGTTCCGCCAGGGTACCGACCTGCGACCCGATATTGCCGTAACCCACGATGCCCAGTGTCTTGCCCCGCGCTTCATAGGCCCCGTCGGCGGTTTTGTCCCAGAAGCCCTGATGCACCCTGTAGTTCTTCTCAGGGATGCGACGCAGGAGCAGAATGGCTTCGCCCAGCACCAGTTCGGCTACGGAGCGCGTGTTGGAGAATGGTGCATTGAATACGGCAACACCATGAGCCAGGGCCGCATCCAGGTCCACCTGATTCGTACCTATGCAGAAGCAACCAATGGCGCGAAGGTCGGGATTGGCTGCAATGAGTTCGGCGTCGATCTGGGTTCTTGACCGGATGCCCAATACCTGTGCACCACGTATGGCCTCACGCAGTGTATCCGGTGGAAGTGCCGCCGCGTGGGTGATGATCTCGTCATATCCCGCAGACTGGAAAACCTCGCGGGCGCTAGGGTGGATGTTCTCGAATAAAACGATACGTGCCATCAAACCAACTCCAATTGATACTTCCTCATTGTGAACTATTTTGGTACTGATTGCAGGGGTAACCCTAGGTCGAGCGCAGCCTTTATTTCCGAACAGCGGTTTTCCGCCCGGTATCCGAAAGCTCCCTTTATGTTTTCCGTATCCGTAATAACCCTTACACAGTTGCTTCGACCTCAGGTGCCTGGCAATGCCAACGAAGGGCTATGGGTAGAATTAGGTGGTGGTAGCAGGCGGTCGCCTGTGGCATCACGTACAGGAGACTAGCCTTGAGCACTTCCCCATCCGCCAGATGGTATTTTGGTTGGAACATCGTTGCCGCATCGGCAATTCTCACTTTGCTGACAGTGGGCCTGCGCATGGGCATCGGCCCATTCTTCCTGCCCATCGCTGAAGACCTGGGTTTCAGCCGCAGCATGTTGGCCAGTATTGTGGCGGTCGGCATGTTGTTCTACGGGGTGGGCATGCCCATCGTCGGGCAATTGGTCAACAAGTGGGGAACGCGCCATGTGCTACTGCTGGGTTCGGCCATGATTCTGGTCGCCGTTCTCTGGACCGCCAATGCGCAGGGCCCAATCAGCTTCCTGTTCTCTTTCGGAATTTTGCTGTCCCTGGGTCTTTCCTTCGTCAGCCCGGTCACCTTCACACCAATCATCGCCCGCTGGTTCACCCGCCAGCGTGGTGCCGCCCTCTTTTTTCTTTCCACCGGTTCCATGGCGGGAATTGCGCTGGCCACGCCAGCGCTGGGCTATTCCATCCCCGTCTGGGGCTGGCGCGCGTCATTGGTGGGCTACGGGGTGATGCTTGCCCTGATTACTGTGCCGCTGGCGCTATGGATCATGCGGGAAAACGCCCCCGAGGGCACCGACGCCCTTCCCCAGGCCAAGAATGCCCCTTCGCGCCCACGTACGCCCGCCAGTGCTCCCACACCCAACCCGGCACTGACCACCAGCGATGCCGTTCGCAGCATCCCCTTCTGGCAAGTTATGGGGGGTCTGTTTGTTTGCGGTTACAGCATGAACCTGCTCGGAGCCCACGGTGTGCCGATGCTGGTCGACCACGGGTATGACCCTCTGGTTGCCTCCTTCGGCATCGGACTCATCGGCTTTGCTGCCATCTTCAGTACCGTGGTGCTGGGAAGACTGTCCGACCGTCTCCCGCGCCGCAATCTTCTGGCCGCCATTTACATCATTCGAGGTCTGGGTTTCTTCGGCCTGTTGCTGGTTGGCACCCACTTTGAACTCTACTCCGTCGCCATTCTGGGGGGGGTGGTTTGGGCCGGCAGCATCGCCCTTTCATCGGCCATTCTGGCTGACATCTACGGGGTGAAGCTGGTTGGGGTGCTGTACGGCTGGACCTATCTTGGCCATCAGGTAGGCGGCATGCTCAGCTCCTGGCTGGGTGGCTGGGCGTACGAAACCTTTGGTACGCACTGGATTTCTTTCGGCAGTGCTGCCGTGCTGCTTTTGATAGCCGGCTGGTTGTCACTGCGCCTGCCCCTGCCAGGTCAATGCGTCATACAACCACGGGCGGCTTGAACACAGGTCCGGCTCAGGAACCTGCCCTGCTCACAACAACAAGGAGGAGCGCATGCACCCTGTCGTTTCCGAACTCTATGGTCAGCTTCGTCTGCCCGTCATTTGTGCGCCGATGTTCATCGTCTCGACGCCGGAGCTCGTGATCGCCCAGTGTGCCGCCGGGGTTGTAGGGTCCATGCCCGCACTCAATGCCCGCCCACAGGAAGAACTTTCCCCCTGGCTCGGCCGCATCAAGAGCAGCCTGACGGAGCTTCGCACCCGCGAACCCGAGCGCATCATTGCTCCTTACGCAATCAACCTCATCATCCATGCATCCAACGATCGCGTGGAAGCCGACCTTGAGGTCTGTGCTCAGCACGAAGTGCCCATCATCATTACCAGCCTCAGCGCCCCGCACCGCGTGGTGGATGCCGTACACGGCTGGGGTGGCAAGGTCTTCCATGACGTCACCACCGTCCGTCACGCCGAGAAAGCGCTTGAGGGCGGGGTCGACGGGCTGATTCTGGTTTCAGCCGGCGCTGGTGGCCATGCTGGAACAACCAACCCTTTGGCACTGGTCGGGGAAATCCGGCGCTTTTATGACGGCCCACTGGTTCTTTCAGGTGCAGTCTCCAGAGGCGACGATATCGCCGCCGCCCGGGCCATGGGCGCCGACTTCGCATACATGGGCACACGGTTCATTGCCAGCACCGAAGCCAATGCCGTTGAACGCTACAAGCAGACCATAGTGGAATCGGGTTCCAAGGACATTCTTTACACCCCCGCGTTCAGTGGCATTCCGGGCAACTATCTGAAGCCCAGCATTGTGGCTGCCGGCCTGGACCCAACCAACCTGCCCGCGAAGCCAGACAAGTCGGTGGACTTCGGCAACACGCGGAGCAAGGTCTGGAAGGACATCTGGAGTGCCGGCCAGGGCGTGGGCAATATCGATGAAGTCATGCCCGTGGCCGACATTGTGGGCAAATTGGAAGGCGAGTACCGAGCCAGCCTGCAACGTCTGGCCCGGGACCCTTTCGTCAATTTGATGCAGGAAGCTTGCCGTCCTTGAGCAAGGCTTCGACGAGGTTCACCCAGTAGCGTACCCCTATGGGCAGCAGTGCGTCGTTGAAATCGTATTTGGGGTTGTGCAATGAAGCACTCTGCTCGCCGTTGCCCATCCAGATATAGACCCCCGGGCACACCTGGGACATGAAGGCGAAGTCCTCGGAAGCCATGCTGGGTGCCAGATCGCGTCGCACATTGTCTGCACCCAACACGCCGGCCAGCACTTCAGCGCAGATTTCGGCGTGTGCTGCATTGTTGATCGTCGCAGGGTAGCGGATATGGTAATCGAGCTCCGCTTCCAGGCCGTGGAGTGTCGCCACGGCGGCCACAGTATCGCGCAAACGTTGTTCGATGCGGGCGCGCTGTTCCATGTCGTAGCAGCGCATGGTGCCACGCAAATGCACTTCTTCCGGCATCACGTTGTAGGTGTCACCCGCATGAAAGCTGGTCACACTCAGCACGGCGGGTTTGTGTGCTTCCTGTTCCCGGCTGATCAAAGCAGGCAGCTGGGTGACCAGCTGGCAGGCGGCCAGCAGTGCGTCCTTGCCCAGATGTGGCATGGCGGCATGGCAGCCTTTGCCTCGCAGGGTGAGTGAGAAGATGTCGAACGCCGCCATGACCGGCCCGGCGTGGACAGCCGCGACACCCACGGGCAGACCCGGCCAGTTGTGCATCGCGTAGACGGCCTGAACTGGAAAGCGCTGGAAGAGCCCGTCCTCCATCATGGCGCGCCCCCCACCCTCGTTCTCCTCGGCGGGCTGAAAGATGAATACCACCGTACCGCGGAAATCTGGGTTCTTGGCCAGCTGGCGCGCCGCACCGAGCAGCATGGTGGTGTGCCCATCATGACCACAGGCATGCATCCGGCCGGCATGGGTGGAGGCATGCTCCACCTGATTGAGCTCAGTCACATGCAGCGCGTCCATGTCGGCGCGCAGGCCAATGGATGGCCCTTCGCCCAACGCACCGCGCAGCACGGCCACCACGCCAGTTCCGGCCAGACCTTCGTGTACTTCCATACCCCAGCTGCGCAGCAGTTCGGCAACACGGGCAGCTGTGCGGTGTTCCTCGAAGGCGGTTTCCGGATGACGGTGAAAATCGTGGCGCCAATCCTGGAGGTCCTGTAGTTCCTCTGTACTGAGCTCAATCATGGTCTCTTCCTGAAATTTTACAGATAGCCGAAAGGTGCGGCCGGCTCGGCAGCCGTTTCCACCCAGACGCTCTTGACCTGGGTGTATTCACGCAAGGCGTCAAGGCCGCTGGAACGACCGTAACCGCTCTGTTTGTAGCCACCGAAAGGAGAAGCCACATTGATCGTTTTGTACCCATTAACCCAGAAAGTGCCGGCCTGAACCTGAGCAGCCACGCGATGGGCGCGCCCGACATCGCGGGTCCACACCGCACCAGCCAGACCAAAGCGACTGTCGTTGGCAATGGAGATGGCCTCGGCTTCCGTATCAAAGGGAATTACCGCCACCACCGGCCCGAAGACCTCATTCTGCGCCACCGACATATCGTTGCGCACCCCGGTCAGTATGGTGGGGGAAACGAAGAAGCCCGGGCCACCCGCCTGTGCACTGCCCAGCGCAAGCTGTGCGCCTTCGGCCAGGGCTTCATCCACACATCGGCGCACGTGGGCGAACTGCCGCTCGTTGCAGATCGGGCCGATTTCCGTGGAATCGTCCTGCGGATCGCCCACCTTGAGTTTGGCCGCCCCTTTGACGAGTTTCTCCACCAGGGCATCGTGAACGCTGCGCTGGACAAGTAGCCGGGAGCCTGACACACAGCTTTGCCCCGCACCCGAAAAAATGGCCGCTTGTGCACCCAGGCAGGCGCGGTCCAGATCTGCATCCTCGAAAACAATGTTGGCCGACTTGCCACCCAGTTCCAGCACACAGGGAACCAGATGCGATGCGGCTGCGGCAGCGATGCGGGCACCGGTAGGCACGGAACCCACGAACACCACTTTGCCGACATCGCCTGTGGGCAGGGCAGCCTCCATGGCCACCTGTCCATGGCCTGCAAGTACATTGACCAGCCCACGCGGTGCACCGGCCTGCTCGATGATGGCGCCCAGTGCCAGCGAACTGAACGGTGTGAGTTCCGAAGGCTTAAGCACCACGCCGTTACCCGTGGCAATGGCCGGAGCAATCTGCCAGCCCGCAGTGAAGATCGGTGCGTTCCAGGGCGTGATCTGCAGCACGACGCCAATGGGTTCGCGACGGGTGTAATTGAAATGGCCGCTGGGAACGGGAATTACTTCACCATGCAGCTTGTCAGCCCAGCCGGCGTAGTACTCAAACATTTCCGCCACACGCTGAACTTCGCCGCGGCAATCACGTATGGGTTTGCCGCTGGTGAGGGATTCCAGCCGGGCGAGCGATTCGGCATGGTCGCGGACCCGCTGCCCGATGGCGTTCATGATGCGGCCACGCTGCGCGTGGCTCAGAGCCCACCAGGCTTGTTGCCCCTGCTTGGCTGCGGCCACCGCAGCCTGAACGGTGTCGGCACCCATATCCGCATAGCGCAGGGTTTCCTCACCATTCACAGCATTGCGCAAAACGATCTCCGCCCCCGTCCCGGCTTGTAACCCACCATCCACCAGCGAACCGGGGCCTTGCGCCTCGGGGAAGAACACCTGGAAGGCCTGTAGGATCGCTTGCTGCATGGATGTCACTGCATTCATTCTTTCGGCTCCACAAAGTCGACAATGCGGTTGAAGTCCTCGTCATCTGCCAGCACGGCGGCGGAATCCGCCCAAAGCCGCAGGGCCTCTCGCGACAACGGCGCATGTTCCCCGCTTTTTTCTAGCATTTCCGTTGCCAGGCGCAGGTCCTTACGCATCAGCTTCATGGTGAAGCCGGAATTGAAGGCGCCGTTCAGTATCCAGGTTGGGCAGTTCACTTCCGTGACGCCACTGCGCCCTGATCCCGCGTTCACCCCTTCGAGAATCTGTTGGACATTCAGGCCGGCTGCGCGCGCCACTCTGATGGCCTCGCCCACTGCCACCAGGTTAATGCCGCACAGCAGGTTGTTGAATAGCTTTGCGCTGTGGCCGGCCCCCACGGGGCCGACATGCACCCGCTTGCCGGTCAGAGCGTCCAGCACGGGCGTCAGCCGTTCGATATCTGCGGGATCACCGCCCAGCAACATGGTCATGGAGCCGGCGTGGGCCGCCTTCGGCCCTCCGCTCACCGGGCCGTCCACCAGCCGCAACGGGCCGGATGCCAGAGCCTGGGCAATTTTCTGCGTACTGGCCGGGTCGGCCGTCGAAGTATCTAGCACGATCTGACCCGCACGGCCGTGTTCCAACACCCCACCCGGGCCGAGCACCACCTGTTCGATGATGTCGGAATTGGGCAGGGAAAGAACGATGACATCCACCTGCGCGACCAGTGCGGCAAGGCTTTCGACAAGCACCACCCCTGCTTGTTCCAGTTCGCTGCGGGCACGGGTGTCAGGATCGTAACCCCAGGTTTCCAACCCTGCCCGGCGTGCCGACAACGCCATGCCAGCACCCATGTTTCCCAGACCGATGATCCCTGTTTTCATGCTTTGAACCTCTCGCTCAGATGGAGTGAACGAAGAATTGCGCGATGACGGCTGCTGCCAGGAACACGCCTGCGTTGGCCAGCAGCGACACCACCACAATACGCCAGCCCAGGCGCCGGAAGGCCGGAACGTCCTTGGCCAGCGACAGCCCGGCGAAGGTCAGCATCGGCGTGATCAGTGCAAGGAAGTTGACTTTCCCGGTCAGCGCTGCCACTTCGGCTGAGTACGGGGTGGCCGGGAAGGTCATGGCCATGGCGATGAAGGAAATCCAGCACACGGCAGGCAATTTGCGCTTGGTAAGCTGGTAGATGATGTCACCGAACAGCACCGCCACGATGATCAGGATCACGCCTGGCAGGGCTTCCAGCATGGGCACATTGAAGCCAATGCGGTTGCCGATGAGCACCATCAGCCCCACCAGTGCCCAGCAGGCGAAGCGCATACCTATGCCCAGATCCGGGGTGTGGACCACGGCACCGGCTGCCTCATCTGCGTCCGTCTTCTTTTTGACCACCTGCTTGCGCTCACGGCCAATGATGGGCTCGAGGAAGCGGTAAGCGTGCACCGCCAGAGGCAGGGACACAAACAGGGTCAGATAGGTGCCGATAGTCGTGGCAATCAGGTTGGCTGCTGCCGCGAAGGTCGCCACATCCTTGGCCACTTCCGGCGTCTGCTGGGCCGCAATGGCACCAACGGCAGCAGCAGTCATGCTTCCGGAACCCACACCTGCTCCCATGGCCAGTGCCAAGGGGTGGAAAATGTTCAGGCTGGTGACGAAGCCTGCCAACAGGGAAATGAAGATCGCGCCGACCAGTGTGCCGGTAATGTATTCGGCCAACACCCCACGGCCTTCGGGCGAATCCATGCCGAAGCGCTCGCCGATGATGGCCAGGCCCGGCTCACGCCCGATGGAGAAAGTCGCCCCGATCGCTTCACGCTTGATCCCCAGCAGCAAGGCCACGGGCATGCCCAGCAGAATGCAGCCCACCAGATTGCCGACTTCCTGAAGCGCCAGTGCCCAGCCGGCCTCAGCCAGCTTGGGTAAGGAACCGCCGACCAGCAGACCCAGTTTGGCGATGAAGAGAAACAAAGCAGTGGACAGGATAGCCGCTGCAAGATGCTGGCTTTCTAGGCTGAGCTTCAGCGCCGCCGGCATTTTTTTGCGGGCCAGCCCCAGAACCAGGCCAATCAACAGTGCCCAGATCATGGGCAGAAGCACCACTTTACCCACGCCCAGCTCTATGGGAAGCGGGCCCAGCCACTCCGACAAAGCGGAGATGATCAAAGCCAGAATGAAAATCTGTGCAACATTGCCCATTCCCAACCTACCTTGGTGTGTGTCCGCTATCACGGTTTTCTCCTTTTATCAGCCCGAGACCCTGGGCCCCCGCCCGCTCGGATTGTTGTAGCGGCTAACTATAGCAACGGGTTATGCACAAACTCGCGTGACTTTGTTCTAATATTTAGAACAACATATGACATTCAGCTCAATGTAAGCATGGTTCCCTTTCAGGACTCCCGCTGTATCTACCTTTACGAAGCCGTGATGCGCGGCACCATCCGGGCGGCGGCGGAACGTCTGGGCATAGCACCGTCTGCGGTCAGCCGGCAGATAAGCCTGCTGGAAGAGGAACTGGGCGCCGTACTGGTGGAACGGAACCGCAGCGGCGTGGTGCCGACAGAAGCCGGGCGGTTGATGATCGACTACTTCCGGCAACATGCGGCCCACCGCTATGACATGATGGCCAAGATCGAGGCCTTGCGTGGCCTGCAGAAAGGGTCTGTATCGGTGGTTTGCGGAGAGGGGTTCGCCGACAACATGATCACCGGGCCAGTCAAGGAGTTCCATCAGGATCACCCGGGCATTTCCATATCCCTGGAAATCGCCGGCACGACGGAAATCATGCGCAGGGTCACGGAAGACGAAGCGGAAATCGGGCTGGTCTATTACGCGCCGGCCGATGCGCTCATAGTCTCGCGCCGCTCGGCGACGCAGCCGATGTATGCCATAGTGGGGCCTGGCAACCCCTTGCGGCAGGCCGCGCACACCACGCTGCGGGACTTGCAGTCTTGGCCCATTGCGCTGCTCGAGGGCGTGTATGGCATACGTCAGATCATTGAAGATGCCGAAAGGGAGGACCGGGTGCGCCTGCACCCTACTCTGACCACCAACTTGATCAGCGTACTGGCCAGCTTCGTTGCCAACGACCAGGGCGTGACGCTGCTGCCACCTTTTTCTGTCTCGGCTGCGCTAAAAAGTGGTGAACTACATGCGGTGCCGGTCAGAAACGCAGCACTTCAGAATGCCGAAGTGCAGCTGATTACCCGGGCAGGCCGGCATTTGTCTCCGGCGGCCAACCGCTTCCTGCAATATTGCATGCGTGGCATGCAGGTCTTCCAGACGGATTCGTCGCAAGCGTGAGTGTTCCACGCGAAGACTTCCAGGGGGAAAGCCCGTCGTCTGACGGGCGACTGCATGTCGGCCGGCCGGGCCCGATGATCAGACGTTGAACAGCGATTGTGACTGCAAGTCATTGAATGAACAGTTCACCATGCTGCTCCATTAAAAAATATACTCATGTTTGTACTCAGAAAACTCAGCATTGAGTACGTTCAACCCTAATCTGGCGCCGTTGCGCCGGCTCGGATTCAACTTTCCAGACGCCTGCGACAGGCATCAATGGTGGATTTTATCTGCTGCGCCAACATCTGCCTAATCGGAGCACGCTCAAATCGCTCACCTAATGAGCTTGCCTGCAGCAACATCCGCTCGATGACCTCTTCCGCCCGTTTCCTTGGGACGCCACCTTCCTCCGCCAGACGCAATAAATGCCGGCGTTCGATGGCAGCACCTTCGCCGCAAACGTCCAGGTAATGCTGGCCCATCGGGCCTTCGCTGAAGGTCAGGTCGAATGCCGGAGCCAGACGCCAGCGCCGGTCAGGCCCGAGACGCCACGCGAAGTTCTTGGGATGGTCGTCACGGTTGTGGAAAAGCACATTGAAGACGACTCGTGC
>JAJUFI010000055.1 GCA_029263795.1 Alcaligenaceae bacterium | reverse complement strand
GTCAAGCTCCTTCTTGCTCATGGATTCATACATGGAACGCGAGGCGCCCTTCAGTTCCTTGACGGGTGTGTCGCCACGTTTGGCTGAAAGTGCCGCTCCTGCGGCTTTTTGCTGTGCTTTGGATTTGGCCGGCATGTTCTGCTCCCTGAAAACGGTGAAGGGGCAGCCGCAGAGGCTGCGCTCGGATCACCGCAGCATTCGGGATGCCTGCCCGCCCTGCCGCATCTTCCCTCTGCATCCTCGTGCCAATTCCTGCCACACCGTGGCTTCGATGCTCTTTCATGAAGACCGGCAGGAACACCGCTTGCCATGAAGCCATCACCATAGTCCAACCAAGGAATTGATGATGAAGCTGAAACTTTCCCTTCTTTGCACCGCGACTGGACTGGCTCTCATGCACGGCGCCATCGCCGCCAGTCTCTCGGAAGATGATCAACGTTTCCTGCGTAAGGCAGGCGAAAGCGGCATGCTGGAAATTCAGGCCAGCCAGCTTGCGGCTCAGAAGGCGCAGCACCCTGAAGTGAAACGCTTTGCAGAAATGATGATTCAGGACCACACTGCGGTTGATAACGAACTCAAGACCCTGGCCGAAAAGAAAGGCTTCCAGCTGCCAGTGGAACTCGACGGCAAGCACCGCAAGCTAATGGAAGAGCTGCGCCAGCTGGACGGCCCGAGCTTTGACGAGGAGTACGCGGAGGAAGTGGCAGTCGACGCACACAAGGACGCCGTTGACCTCTTCGAAGACGCTGCTGACGACGCGGATGACGCCGAGGTGAAGGCCTTTGCAGCCAAGCACCTGCCCGCCCTGCAGAACCATCTGAAAATGGGCGAACAGCTTAAAGATGCGCTGGAAAACGACAAGCGCCGCGATTCCAAGACTGAGCGCCGGGATGACGTGCGCCGCGACACCACCGGGGCCGGCAATACCGGTTCGGTGGAGGGCAAGGTGGTGGTTCCCGGCACTGAGCCTGCACCCACACGCTGAGCGCATCACCGCTTCTTCGCACCCAATCGCCTCATGCTGCTCCGCACGGAGTGCCATGAGGCGTTTTCATTCAAACTCGTTCAAACTATTGGTGTTGCGGCTTCATCTCTCGTATTCTGCGAATTGACCGCGGACGCAGCAATCGAGCCGCCGGATTCCCGTATGCAGATTTGACACGAACGATGACCCAGCCCGCCTATACCTTTGAAGAAATGGAGCCGCAGTACAACTTTCGGGCTCGCCGCCCCGACTATGCCAGCGTGGTGGAACCCGAATGGGTGAGTCGCAGCGAACGCTTCCGCGCAACTGCCAATGGGCTGCTGGACTTGCAATATGGGCCGGGAGAGCGTGACCGGCTGGATTTTTTCCCGGCACAACAAGCCGGTGGGCCCGTTGTCATTTTCTTCCACGGAGGTTACTGGCAACGCGGCGACAAGTCGCTCTACAGTTTTCTGGCCGAACCTTTCGTCAGACACGGTATCGGCTTTGCCCTCGTGAATTACAACTTGTGCCCCAGTGCGCGGGTGTCCGACATTCCGCTCCAGGCGCGACGCGCCGTGGCATGGATGCACGACAATGCGGCCGGGCTGGGTGGTGCGCCCGACCGGCTCTACGTAATGGGGCATTCAGCAGGTGGGCATATTACGGCCATGTTGATGGCCACCGACTGGAACGAGGTGGCCGGCCATCTGCCCCGTCGGCTGCTCAAGGGCGGCATACCCATTTCCGGCCTGTTCGATCTGGAACCACTGCTTTACACCAGCATCAACAATGCTCTGAACATGGATGCCGCGGAAGCTGCCGCACAAAGCCCCATGCGGCACCCTCCCCAGCCAGGGGGCCCGATGCTGATTGTGTGCGGGGGCGCTGAAACGGAATACCTGAAGCGACAGTCCGACGACTACGCATGCCGCTACGCAGCGGCGGACCTGCCCATTGAACGTTACGACGTTCCAGGTTGCGACCATTTTGACGTGTTGAACGCCCTGGTTCAGGAAGACAGCGTCTTCTTCGGGAAAGTGCACAACCTGATCAACGCTTCACAGGGCTGAAGAGCCTCCACCACCATGTTCGCACCAGCGGGCTCTCCCAAGGAAAAATTGAGTATCGTGCTGGTGCTGGGCATCGCACAGACGATCGCCTGGGCCTCCACCTACTATCTACCTGCCGTGCTCGCCGTTCCCATGGCCACCGACTTCGGCATTCAAAGCACCGGCATATTCGGTTTGTTTTCGCTTGCCCTGATTGTGGCGGCCATCGCCGGCCCCGTGTCCGGGCGCCTCATCGACCGCTTCGGCGGCAAGCCGATCCTGTGCGGCACCAGCGTATTGTTCGCCTTGTGTCTGGTACTGATGGCCCAGGCCAGCAGCATGTGGCAGCTCACCCTGGCCTGGCTGGGAATCGGTATCGGGCTGGCCGGTGGACTGTACGAAGCCGCGTTTGCCACCGTGGTCAGGCTCTATGGCCGCTCCGCCCGCGGGGCAATTACCGGCATCACCCTGCTGGGCGGCTTCGCAAGCACCCTGGGATGGCCACTGACCGCCTATCTGGAAGCTGGCTATGGCTGGCGCAGCGCCTGCCTTTTCTGGGCAGCGGTCAATATCGCGGTGTGCCTGCCCCTGTATTGCTGCCTGCCGCGTCGTGAAGCACCCGGCCCGCAGGTGGCCGCCGACATGAAACCCGGCGGGTCGACGAAGTTCGACCTGCGCATGGCATTGCTGGCCTTCTTTTTTTCTGCAACGGCATTCAGCAGTGCCGCCATGGCCACCCACCTTCCCGGCGTACTGCAGGCCGCAGGCATCACGGCCGCAGGCGCCATCATGGTGGGCATGCTGGTCGGGCCGTCTCAGGTGGGTGCCAGACTGCTTGAATTTACCTTGATGAAAAAGCTGAGACCCATGCTGACGGCCATGCTTGCGGTGGCAATGCACCCGGCCGGAGCGCTGCTGTTCCTAGTTTTCGGTGCACCGGTAGCCGCACTTCTGGGCGTTTTCCATGGCCTGGGCAATGGACTGCTCACCATTGTGAAAGGGGCACTTCCGTTGGAGATATTCGGCGCGCAGGGCTATGGCGAACGCCAGGGCATCCTGATGGCGCCCGCCCGCCTCGCACAGGCCTCGGCCCCCTGGCTGTTCGGCCTCGCGGTGACACAGTGGGGGGCCGGAGCCCTGGCGCTGACAACAGCGCTTGGGGTGTCGTCACTGTTGGCGCTGGTGATGCTGGACCGCCATTCCGCGAACTGAGCCCACCGGAACTGTCGCGCCGGGTGAAGCACCAGAGCGAAGGGTTGCCTGGACCAAGTGGCTCAGAACGGAATGTCGTCGTCCAGATCTGCCAGATTGGTGGGTTCAGGACGCTGTTGCTGCTGCGTGGGAGCCGGGCGCTGTTGCGGAGCGCGCGCCGGAGCCTGGGAGAAGTCACCGCCGCCGGCACTGCCCATTTCGTCACCACGAC
Source organism: Alcaligenaceae bacterium (assembly GCA_029263795.1). Taxonomy (GTDB): domain Bacteria; phylum Pseudomonadota; class Gammaproteobacteria; order Burkholderiales; family Burkholderiaceae_B; genus Yanghanlia. Next base: position 11,899 of record JAJUFI010000055.1, on the reverse strand, counting down.
CGCCAAGCATCTGCATTTGCTCGGCAATGATTTCCGTGGAGTAGCGATCTTGCCCGGTTTCCTTGTCTTGCCACTTGCGGGTTTTGATGCGGCCTTCCACATATATGGAGCGACCCTTGCGCAAGTATTCGCCGGCAATTTCTGCCAGGCGGTTGTAAAACACCACGCGGTGCCATTCGGTTTCTTCACGACGCTCGCCGGTGTTGCGATCCTTCCAGGTGGAGGTGGTGGCCAGCGAGACATTGCAGATCGCTGCGCCATCGGGGCTGTAGCGAACTTCAGGATCGCGGCCAAGGTTGCCGACGAGGATGACTTTGTTGACGGAGGCCATGTTTACACCTGTGAGTTGAACGGGTTTTCAGGATTATCGTGCATCGGGGCGTAGAAACCTACCGCTGCACGCGAATGTACGGAGAGATGCCGGAAGCATACCGGGTGTTGCGGAACCGGCCCGCCGGGCGCTGGGGCTGCGTATGTCAGGCTGGTTGCCGCATGCCGCGAGCCGCCAACAGCCATATCACGGCCAGCACTGCCGCCAGCCAGAAGACAAGTTCCCCCTGGGCACGGGAAGCCAGCAAACCGCCGGCCAGCCCACCGAGAAAGACGCCCAACGACTGGGATGTATTGTAGAAGCCCAGGGCCAGGCCCTTGAAGGCCGGTGGCGCCACACGTGAAACCAGTGAAGGTTGCAGGGCTTCAAGAATATTGAAGGCGACGAAGAACAGTACTAGCAAGGTGAAGATGGCTGCGAAAGATGCCGAGAACAACGGCATGAGAGCCAGAACCACTGCCATCCCCAGCACTGAAGCTTCCAGCGCGCGCTTGTGGCGGCGGCGTGTTTCGGTGTGGAAGACGGCGGGCACCATGGCAACAAACGACAGGGCAATGACCGGCAGATACACCTTCCAGAGGCTGCCGGTATCGTAGCCACCCAGGTGCGCCAGCATACCGGGCATGACGATGAACAGGGCCATCAGCACGAAGTGCAGGACAAAGACGCCGAAGTTCAGGCGCAGGAGGTCGGCATGGGCCAGGACGTCGCGGGCCCTGGCCTGGATGATGTCTTGTTCCTGACGGGGAACTACCGGTACGGCGAAGGCGGCCATCAGGAGACAGAAGAAGCCCAGCAGGCTGATCGCCCAGAACAGCCCCGACAGACCGAAATTGCCGACCAGAACGGGCGAGAGCACCAGCGAAACTGCAAACGACAGGCCGATGGAGGCCCCCACCATTGCCATGGCACGGGTGCGTACTTCAGGCCTGGTGGCATCCGCCACCCATGCCGTGATGGCGGCTGACACCGCACCCAGGCCCTGCAAGGTACGCCCCACGATAATCCAGCCCACATCGGGAGCCAGGGCGCAGATGACGCCGCCGACAACGAACAGTGCCATGCCGAAGACAATAACTGCGCGCCGCCCGAATTTGTCGGAAGCCATGCCCAGAGGAATCTGCATGATGGCCTGGGTCAGGCCATAGGCGCCAAGGGCCAACCCGACACGCGTGGCGTCGTTCCCACCGGGAATGGCTTGAGCGGCCACGGCAAACACCGGCGTGAGCAGGAACAGGCCAAGCATGCGCGAAGCAAACAACAAGGCCAGCATGATGCTGGCTTTGCGTTCAACCGCGGTGAGTTTGAGGCGTGGAGGCTTGTCGGCGCTTGCGGCTGCCTGGGTCATGAAAGCTTACTCTTGGGTTCTCGGAAATTCACTGCGCGCTATAGTAGCAAGTTGGCCCGGAAAAAATGCGGCCCATGAAAAACGGCAAAGGTAGGCATAGCAACAGAATGGAATTCATTCGCATTCGAGGTGCGCGCACTCACAACCTGAAGAACATTTCCGTCGACTTGCCCAGACGCAAGCTGGTGGTGATTACGGGCCTATCCGGCTCGGGAAAATCATCGCTGGCGTTCGACACGCTTTATGCAGAAGGGCAGCGCCGCTATGTCGAAAGCTTGTCAGCCTACGCACGACAGTTCCTGCAGTTGATGAGCAAGCCGGATGTCGACCTGATCGAGGGCCTTTCGCCTGCCATTTCCATCGAGCAGAAATCGGCTGGACACAACCCGCGTTCCACTGTGGGCACAATTACCGAAATCCATGACTACCTGCGCCTATTGTACGCACGGGTGGGCACCCCCTACTGCCCGACCCATGGCCTGCCACTGCAGGCCCAGAGCGTGGCGCAGATGGTGGATGGCGTACTGGCCTGGGCCCCGGAGAGCCGGCTGGCGATTCTGGCTCCTGTGGCGCGTGCCCGCAAGGGCAGCTTCGAGGACGAGTTTGCCAGTCTGCAGGCCCAGGGCTACGTTCGGCTGCGCGTGAATGGCCAAATGGTCGCCATCGAGGACGCTCCGGCGCTGAAAAAGACGGAAAAGCACGACCTTGACGTCGTTGTGGACAGGCTGCGCATACGTCCGGATGCGAAACAGCGGCTAAGCGAAAGTTTCGAGACGGCATTGCGGCTGGCTGATGGCCGCGCCATTGCACTGAACATGGATACCGGCGAGGAACACCCCTTTTCCAGCCACTATGCCTGCCCCATCTGTCATCACAGCCTGACTGAAATGGAGCCGCGCCTGTTCAGTTTCAATAACCCGGCCGGGGCCTGCCCCAGCTGCGACGGCCTGGGCAGTGTGGAAGTCTTCGACCCGCGTCGCATCGTGGCCTTCCCCGAGCTGAGCCTTGCGAGTGGGGCCATAACCGGCTGGGACCGTCGCAATGCCTTCACCCATACGCTGCTGACCAGTCTGGCCGCCCATTACGGTTTCGATCTGGACACACCATTCGAGGAGTTGCCGGAAACCGTGCAACAGCGTGTGCTGTATGGTTCAGGAGACGAAGAAATCCCCTTCCTCTACATCAACGAGAAGGGTCGCAGCACCGTGCGCAGGCACCCCTTCGAAGGGGTGATTCCCAACCTGGAACGCCGCTGGCGCGAAACCGATTCCAGCGCAGTGCGGGAGGAACTGGGCAAACTGCGCCAGACCCAGACTTGCCCGGAGTGTCACGGTTCGCGACTGCGTGAGGACGCCCGCCACGTGCTCATCGGCAACGAAAAGGGCGAGCATGAACGCCGTGGCCTGCCCATTTATGAAGTGGAGGCAATGTCTCTGTCGGACTGCCTGCAGTGGTTCGAACAGTTGGAACTGCACGGGGCGCGCAAGGAGGTGGCAGAGCGCATCATTCGTGAAATCATCGCCCGCCTTCGCTTTCTGAACAACGTGGGGCTTAACTATCTGTCCCTGGATCGCAGTGCCGACACCATTTCCGGCGGTGAAGCCCAGCGTATACGGCTGGCGAGTCAGATTGGTTCCGGCCTGACCGGCGTGATGTACGTGCTGGACGAACCATCCATTGGCCTGCATCAGCGCGATAACGACCGTCTCATCGACACCCTGCGCCATCTGCGCGACCTGGGCAACAGCGTGATCGTGGTGGAGCACGACGAAGACATGATCCGCAGTGCCGACTACATCCTGGATATGGGTCCAGGTGCCGGCGAACACGGCGGCCAGGTGGTGGCCCGCGGCACACCCGAGGAAATCGCATCAGACCCTGAATCACTCACCGGCCAGTACCTGAGCGGAACACGCCGCATAGAAATTCCTGCACGCAAGGCGATTCTCGAAGACCAGCCGTGGCTCACGCTTAAAGGCGCCCGCGGCAACAACCTCAAGTCGGTCGATCTCTCCATTCCCGCGGGGCATTTCGTCTGCATCACGGGGGTATCGGGCTCGGGCAAATCCACGCTGGTGAACGACACTCTGGCCGTGGCCGTGGCACGGGCCCTGCATCGCGCCCAGGCCGAGCCCGCTCCCTACGACAGCCTGGAAGGCTTGTCCCATTTCGACAAAATCATCACGGTGGACCAGAGCCCCATCGGCCGTACACCGCGCAGCAACCCTGCCACTTACACAGGCATGTTCACCCCCATACGCGAGCTTTTCGCGGGGGTGCCCGAGGCTCGCACCCGCGGGTATGACGCTGGGCGTTTTTCCTTCAATGTGAAGGGTGGGCGCTGCGAGGCGTGCCAGGGTGACGGCGTGGTGAAGGTGGAAATGCACTTCCTCCCTGACATGTACGTGGACTGTGACGTATGCGGGGGCAAACGTTACAACCGAGAGACGCTGGAAATTCACTACCGCGGGCGCAATATCAGCGAAGTGCTCGACCTCACGGTGGAACAGGCCCTGGGCTACTTCAGCTCGGTTCCTGCCGTGGCCCGCAAGCTGCAGACACTCATGGACGTGGGGCTTTCCTACCTGCGGCTGGGCCAAAGTGCCACAACCCTGTCGGGTGGCGAAGCGCAGCGTGTCAAGCTGGCCCTTGAGCTGTCGCGCCGCAGCACGGGGCGCACCCTCTACATTCTGGACGAACCTACTACCGGCCTGCATTTTCACGACATCGCACTGTTGCTGGACGTTCTGCGCAAGTTGGTCAATGCCGGCAATACCGTGGTGGTCATCGAACATAACCTGGACGTGATCAAAACCGCAGACTGGGTAATTGACCTGGGGCCGGAAGGCGGCAGCGGCGGTGGGCGCATTGTCGCACAGGGCAACCCTGAAGACATTGCCGCCTGCCCCGAGAGCCATACGGGACGCTACCTGCGCCCGCTACTCTGAAATTGCGCCCCGGCCCTGAAGATTCGGCAGGCTACATCTGAAACAGGTTGCGATGCTCGCTGATCGCGTAACGGTCAGTCATGCCTGCAATGTAGTCCGCAATGGCGCGGGCCTGCTGTTCTGGGTCGTCGCGTCGCCAGTCATCGGCCAGCAGGCGCGGGTCTTCATGAAAGGCCAGAAACAGCTCGCGCACAATGCGGCGGGCCTTGCTGGTCATACGCATGACACGGGAGTGCCGATACAGGTTGTGCATCAGGAAGCGCTTGAGCTCATCCGCTTCCGTGCGCACTTCTGGGGAAAAGGCTGCCAGCCGCGGGGCGGCCCGCACGTCGTCAACTGACTGGGGCCGGTGCTCTGCCAGGGCGGCCCGGGTGGTTTCAGTTAGGTCCACCACCAGGGTGTTGATCATGCTGCGTATGGTTTCACTGACCAGACGGCGACCGCTCACCCCAGGGTAGCGCCTCAGCACTGCTTCGTAGTGGCGGGCAAAGATGCCGACGTCGAGCAACTGTTCCACCTTCAGAAGGCCCGAACGGATGCCGTCATCAATATCGTGGTTGTTGTAGGCAATCTCGTCGGCCAGGTTGGCTATCTGGGCCTCCAGCGAAGGCTGGGTTCGCTCAATGAACCGGCGGCCCACTTCACCCAGGCGTTGCGCATTGCGCAGCGAACAGTGCTTGAGTATGCCTTCGCGCGTTTCAAAGCAGAGATTCAGACCATTGAACTGGGCATACCGTTCCTCCAGCTCATCGACCACCCGCAGACTTTGCAGGTTGTGTTCGAACCCCCCGCTATCGGGGGCAATTTCCTGCATGCAAGCGTTGAGTTCGTCCTGCCCCGCATGGCCAAATGGGGTGTGGCCGAGATCGTGGGCCAGGGAAATGGCTTCGATGAGGTCTTCATGCAGGCCCAGGTTGCGCGCCAGCGAGCGGGCAATCTGGGCAACTTCGATGCTGTGAGTCAGCCGGGTACGGAAAAGGTCGCCCTCGTGGTTGATGAATACCTGGGTTTTGTATTCCAGCAGCCTGAACGCCCGGCAGTGAATGATGCGGTCGCGGTCCCTCTGGAAGGCATTGCGGCCCTGCGGTGCCGCTTCCTCATGAACGCGACCGCGTGTGTGGTCGGGATTGCATGCGTAGGCGGCGAGCGGCAGCATGATCAACCCCGGCCGTCGCCAGTGACCGTGCGTTGCAGCACGGGTTGCAAGGAAGCTGGATCAACGTCCAGACACTCGGCTTCACCAATGCGAGGCATCAGCACAAAGCGCAAAGTGCCGCCTTCGGCTTTTTTGTCGTGGCCCATGAGTTCCACCCAGCGTTCGAAACCGAGGTCGGGTGCCTGCACGGGGCACCCGATAGCCTCCACTACATTGCGCACACGTTCGACGTCCTGGCGCGGGAAGCCGAGCAGGTCAGCAGAGAGTTCGGCCGCCTGAACCATGCCGCAGCCGACAGCTTCGCCATGCAACCATTGGCCGTAACCCAGGCCGGCTTCTATCGCATGGCCAAAGGTATGCCCCAGGTTGAGTATGGCCCTCATGCCGCTTTCTCGTTCGTCCTGCGACACCACACGCGCCTTGAGCTCGCAGGAACGCTGGATGGCATGGATCACGGCTTCAGTTTCGAGATTGCGCAGAGCCGATGCATTGGCTTCACACCAATCGAAGAAAGGTGCATCGATGATCAGCCCGTACTTCACAACTTCCGCAAGGCCTGCGCTGACCTCGCGCGGGGGAAGGGTCTTGAGAACGTCCGGGTCGATCTGCACGGAAATCGGCTGGTAGAAGGCACCGATCATGTTCTTGCCCAGCGGGTGGTTGATGGCGGTTTTGCCCCCAACTGAGGAGTCAACCTGAGCCAGCAATGTGGTGGGTACCTGGACGAAACGGATGCCCCGCATGTAGCAGGCGGCTGCAAAACCGCCCATGTCTCCGATGACGCCTCCCCCAAAAGCAACAAGAACGGCCTTGCGATCCAGACCTTTTTGCAACAAATGGTCAAAAATCTTGTTGAGCGATTGCCAGTTCTTGTGGGCCTCGCCGTCTGGCAGGGCGACTTCGGCCACCGGCTTGCCCGTTTGAGCCAGCGCGCTTCGCACGGTGTCGCCGTACAGCCCGAGCACCACCGGGTTGCTCACCAGCGCGATGCTGGTGGCATCTGCCGGGATGGTTTCCGCCAGGCGCTGCAGCCGACCTTGCTCGATATGGATGGGGTAGTCCCCGCCCGGGGTAGTTACGCGCACTATCGTCATTCTTCCACCTCGAATTTCTGCAACAGTGGTACCAGCGACTTCACAACCTGTATGACCGGCATCGTGCCAGTGTCAAAGATGATGTCGGCAACCTCTTCGTACAAAGGTTCACGAATCTTCAGCAGCTCGCGAATTCGCCCCTGCGGGTCGGGGGTCTGCAACAGAGGGCGGCTGCGGTCGCGCGCCACCCTTGAATACAGTGCTTCGGCAGAAGCCCGCAGGTAAATCACTACGCCGCGTTCCTGCAAAATGCGGCGATTTTCCGGTGCGAGTATGGCCCCGCCACCCGTAGCCAGAACAAGGTGCGGCTGTGCGGAGCATTCCTCCAGCACACTGCACTCACGTCTGCGGAACCCTTGCTCGCCTTCGACGTCAAATATATGCGCCACCCTGACACCGCAGCGGTGCTCGATTTCATGATCGAGATCGAGGAACTCCCGGCCCAGAACCTTGGCCAGTGCGCGACCAATGGTTGTTTTGCCTGCGCCCATCATGCCGACCAGAAATATCGGCCTGCTGTAGGGCAAGGATACGTCACCTGGGTGCTCGTCCGCGTGTTGTTGCGGGGCGTCTGAAGGTAAAACTCCGTTCATTTGTGTATTATCACCTGCTTACGGGCACCCAATCCGTTTTCACCGCATTATCCGGTTACAGAAAGCCCCCGCCCCCTTTCAAAGCTTGGGGCCACAAGGCTTAAAATCGCCCCTGATGAGCACCGATACCCAATCTTCTTCCGACAAGTCGCCCAACTCAGGTTCCTGGGTGCGTCGCTTCCTGGTCAAGGCAGCGGTCCTCTTCGCCGGTCTGACACTTTCCGGCGCCCTGCTTGGCACACTTGCTCTGGCATTGGCCTGGCCAAACCTGCCCGACCTCAGTGCCATGATCGACTATCGCCCGCGGGTGCCACTGCGTATCTACACCGCGGACAAGGTACTCATCGGCGAATTTGGCGAAGAGCGCCGGAATGTGCTGCGCTTCGACGAGATCCCCGATGTCATGAAAGCGGCCATTCTAGCAGCGGAAGACGATGGTTTTTATCAGCACCGCGGCATTGATTGGAAGGGTGTAGTGCGGGCTGCGCTGGCCAACCTCACTTCCGGGGCCAGGTCACAGGGCGCCAGTACCATCACGATGCAGGTGGCGCGGAATTTCTACCTGTCGTCGGAAAAAACCTATACGCGGAAGTTCTATGAGCTGCTTCTGACATTCAAGATCGAAGCCACGCTCACCAAGGACCAGATTCTGGATCTCTACATGAACCAGATTTATCTCGGTCATCGCGCTTACGGTTTTGCTGCTGCATCGCGTACTTACTTCGGCAAGCCCCTGGGTGAAGTCACGCCTGCGGAAGCCGCCATGCTGGCCGGCATTCCCAAGGCACCATCACGCTTCAACCCCATCGCCAATTTTGAACGCGCCCGCTCACGCCAGCTGTACGTACTGGGCCGCATGCAGTCTCTGGGCTACCTCACACAAGAGGAATACCAGCAGGCCGTTAACCAGCAGATCGTGCTTCGCTCTGCTCCCGGCACCCCGGCGGGTGGCTATGCCGTCCATGGTGAATATGTGGCCGAACTGGCCCGCCAGCTGCTATACAACGTCTATCAGGACGACATCTACTCGCGCGGTTTCAACGTATACACCACGGTGCACTCGGAAGAGCAGGAAAAGGCCTACCAAGCCGTGCGTGAAGGTGTGCTGGATTACACCCGGCGCGCCCGTTATACCGGACCCGAGGAAAACATCGACCTGCCCCAGGGCATAGAGAACGACCACGCGCGCTTTGACGCCCTGCTGGACGAACTCCAGGAAAGGCACCCGGATAACGACACCCTGCTCACCGCAGTTGTGTTGTCAGCCTCGCCCGAGAAAATCGTGGTGGCGCGCACGGCTCAGCAGATCATCGAAATCACCGACCCCCGCGCCCTCAAGATTGTTGCGCGCGGCCTCGCCAAAGGTGCGAAGGACGACGTACGCATTCGTCGTGGTTCCGTGGTCTACGTCTACGAACTTGACGGTTACTGGGGCGTGATCAACAAGCCCACCGTGCAGGCCGCCATGGTGTCCCTGCGCCCGCAGGACGGTGCCATTCAGGCCATGGTGGGTGGTTTCCACTACCAGGACGGCAATTTCAACCGCGTCACGCAAGCCTGGCGTCAGCCCGGCTCATCCTTCAAGCCGTTCATCTACGCCGCTTCGCTGGAAAAAGGCCTGACGCCCGCCACACAGATTTCCGATGAACCGTTCGTATTGACCGCCGAGCAGACTGGCTCCAAGCCTTGGGCCCCCAAGAACTACGGCAATACTTATGAGCCCATGCTCACCATGCGGCAGGGCCTGTACAAGTCACGGAACATGGTGTCGATCCGCATCATGCAGGCCGTGGGGCCCAAGTACGTGCAGGATTACCTCACCCGCTTCGGCTTTGATCGCGAACGGCAACCCGCCGTACTGCCCCTGGCGTTGGGCGCGGGCAGCGTGACGCCCTTGCAACTTGCCGGCGCCTATGCCGTGTTTGCCAACGGCGGTTACCGCGTTCTCCCCTACATCATCGACCGCGTCACGGACAGCACGGGCAAGGTCATCATGCAGTCCAAGCCTGTTGTGGCCGGCGACGCCGCAGCCCGGGTGATCGACGCCCGAACCGCCTACGTGATGAACGACATGCTGCGCGGGGTGGCAACCTCGGGCACAGGTGCACGCGCCACTCGCGAACTGAAACGCAATGACATTGCCGGCAAGACTGGCACGACCAACGAGTCGCACGATGCCTGGTTCGCCGGCTATACGCCCGACAAGGTGGCGGTGGTCTGGATGGGCTTCGACCAGCCCCGCTCGCTGGGGTCCAGCGAAACCGGTGGCGGCCTGGCCCTGCCGATCTGGATCGACTACATGCGCTTTGCCCTGAAGAACACGCCTGTGGCGCCTCCCCCGCCGCCACCACCGGGCCTGAACCGCATAGATGGCGACTACTATTTCGCGGAGTATCCGCCCGGACAGGCAATTGCCCGGGTCGGGCTCACTTCACCGACCGACGCCCTGCTAGGTCCTGGCGGTAGCGTACTGATCGACAACGTGGCTGACCACGTGGCGGATGGTATCGGTGACCTTCTCAACCAACTGGGGGGCAACCGGGGCCGATCCGAGCAGGACCGCGTACCCTTCTGAGGCAATCGCCTCCATGGCGCCGGCTGACACTGGCACCCATGTGAAAAATCTCACAGCCGGGCAAGGGTTGCTTCCCTTGCCCGGTATTTTTTTCGGATACCATCTTATATCTGTCTCATCCAAGGAGGTGCCATGCAAAAGCCGTTTCGATTGCTAGCCCGCAAATGTTTGCGTGTCTTGGCAGGCGGGCTAATGCTGAGCGGCCTGATGGCCTGCGGCTATAAAGGGCCGCTCTATCTTCCCGCGCCCGAAGAACCGCCGGCCAGCCTGACTGCGCCTCCCGGACACGAATCCCCCCCTGGGGCCACCGCTAACTGATCCACAGGAAATCATGACTGTCGCACCACGCTTCACTTTCAAGAACGGTACCCTGCACGCTGAGGACGTCTCTCTCGCAACCCTGGCCAAGGAATACGGCACACCGCTATATGTCTATTCCCGCGCGGCCCTGCAGGATGCATGGGAAAGCTACGCCCGCGCGCTCGAAGGCCGCAAGGCGCTGGTGTGCTTCGGCATGAAGGCCAATTCCAACCTGGCGGTTCTGAACGAATTTGCCCGCCTGGGTTCGGGTTTCGACATAGTTTCCGGCGGGGAACTTGCCCGTGTACTGGCCGCAGGCGGGGATCCCGGCAAGGTAGTGTTCTCAGGAGTCGGCAAGCAAGTCTGGGAAATGCAAGCCGCTCTGGAAGCAGGCGTGAAGTGCTTCAATGTGGAATCCGAAGCAGAACTGGAGCGCCTTTCCCGTGTTGCCGCTTCCAGCGGCCGGGTGGCGCCCATCTCGCTGCGTGTGAACCCCGATGTGGACGCGCGAACCCACCCTTACATTTCCACCGGCCTGAAAGAAAACAAGTTCGGCATCGCCATTGAGCGCGCGCCCGAAGTCTACCGACGGGCCAAGAGCCTGCCCGGCCTGAATATCGTTGGGGTAGATTGCCACATAGGCTCCCAGATTACCGAGGCCTCTCCCTACCTCGACGCCCTGGAAAAGCTCATTGCACTCATTCTCGGGCTGCGCGAAGACGGCATTGAACTGAGCCACCTCGATCTTGGTGGCGGCATCGGCATCCGCTACACCGACGAAACCGTGCTGCAACCCGTGGAGCTGTTCAGCCAGGTCTTCGACCGCCTGGACAAAGCCGGTCTGGGCCACCTTGAGCTGGTGCTGGAGCCGGGCCGCTCGCTGGTCGGAAACGCCGGTGTCCTGCTCACGGAAGTGCAGTACCTGAAGCACTCGGAAGCCAAGAATTTTGCCATTGTCGACGCGGCGATGAACGACTTGCTGCGCCCCACGCTGTACGACGCCTGGCACGATGTCGAAGCAGTCAACCCTCGCCTCGTGACCGACAGCACTCCGGTGTACGACATCGTGGGCCCCATCTGCGAGAGTGGCGACTGGCTGGCACGCGAACGCCGCATGGAGCTCCATCAGGGTGACCTTCTTGCCATCATGTCTGCGGGTGCCTATGCATTCACCATGTCCAGCCAGTACAACACCCGCCCCCGGCCTGCGGAAATTATGGTCGATGGCACACGCAGCTACGTCGTTCGCGAACGCGAGTCCATCGAGAGTCTTTTCCAGGGCGAGAATTTATTGCCTCAGGAGCAAGCCATACGCACTAAAGAATCGTAAACTTTTGTCGTTATCATAGGATGCCCCGTAAAGCGGGAGGGCCTGTCGGGTTTGGCAGCCACCTGCCGGCATGGCGGGCCTGATCCTGTGACACAGGACTCTTCAAGGTTCACTGAGAGACTGCATGAGATGCGCCAAGGCAGTATTTACACTTTTTCGCTCTGGGTACTGCCACTTGTCATCGCACTATTCACGGCGTTTGCCGTTTTGGGCTTCGTCCCCCT
>JAJUFI010000003.1 GCA_029263795.1 Alcaligenaceae bacterium | reverse complement strand
GCGGCGCCGGTCGCGGCCAAGGCAGCAAAAGCTGCCAAGAGCGCAAAAACGGCAGCCGCCACCAAGGTCACAAAGGAAACCGTCGCGAAAAAAGCGGCTAAAAAGGCCGCAGGAAAAACGTCCGCCAAGTCGGCGTTAAAATCGGCTGCCAAGAAGGCCGCCAGCACTTCCGCAGCGGCCGGAACCAGTTCAACTTCAGCCGTAAAAAAAGCCGCAGCCGCAAAGAAAGCCGCCAAGAAGGCGACCACGGCCGGCAAGAAGACGACGAAGTCATCCAATAAGGAAGTCTCGATGACTGATACATCAACTGCCACCAAATCTGCAAAGAAGTCGGAGGCCAAGGCCACGGCTTCCAAGAGTGTGAGCAAAGCGGCCGCCAAGGCAGCGAAGAAAACCGTGGAAGCAACGCCCGCCAAGAAAACGCGTAACCCGACTGCTTCCTGGCCCTTCCCTACCGGGAACCGGCCCTGATCCACAGGCCGGCTCTGGTCGGCCTCGGTTTTCGCGCCTTCCCGGCGCTGTTTACTTCCACCCCAAAAGCAGGCTTGAAGTCATGGCTTTGGGGTGATTTTCTTTGCACGGCAAGCCTTGCGCATCGTATTCCGGCTCAGCCTTATCATGCGACAATGTTGCATCTTGCATTTTTTCCATAGGCAATCATGTTCAGCGATGTCCTGTATTTCGTGCTCAATGTCCTGTTCTCGCTGTTTGGCATCGCACTCATCATCAGGGCATGGATGTACGCCATTCGTCTGCACCCGTTCAACCCTTATTCTCAGGCAGTCCTGCGTGTCACCAACTGGCTGGTGACTCCCATACGCAGTGTGCTGCGTCCATCCAATCGGGTTGACTGGCCGAGCTTGTTCGCCTGCTGGCTGACGGCCCTGGTCTATTTGCTGTTGATGTGGCTTCTGCTCACCGGGCGTCTGCCTTCTGCAGAAGGCATGGTCCGCTCACTAATCGCCGCGGTAATCACCATGGCCAAGTGGGCCTTCAATGTGTTGCTGTGGGTCACGCTCATCCAGGCCGTGCTTTCCTGGGTCAACCCCATGGCGCCGGTCATGCCACTGCTGAATACGCTCAGTGCGCCCCTGCTTGACCCAATCCGCCGCATACTTCCCAATCTGGGTGGGCTGGATCTCTCTCCCCTGGTTCTGCTTCTTATTGCCCAGGTCGCGATCATGATGCTCCAGCGCCTGTCATTCAGCCTGCTGGGGGTATAAAAAAGCCTGCAAAAGCATATTGCAGCAAGCGCAGGCATTGAGTGTCGGCGCATTGCGCGCCGGGAGTACTGTTTGCATTACATGGGCGTAACCCGCGTGGGGCCGCTTCCGCTGACCACACGTACACGCTGCCCGACGCTGAACGGAATGTCTGCCTCCTGGGCGATCACACGGACTTCACCGTTGTCGAGCCTCACCGTGATTTCCAGGCCCGCCGACTTGCCCATTTCGTGTTCAATCTTGTCACCGGCCATGGCCCCCAGCAGGCCACCACCGATTGCGGCCAGGATCTGACCCCGGCCACCCCCGATGGCGCTGCCTGCAACCCCACCCAAAGCTGCGCCGGCCAGGGAGCCGGCACCGCTGGTGCGATCGTTCTGGATCATGACATTGCGAACGGATTCGACGGTTCCCAGGCGAACGATCTGCTCACGCTGGGCCTGCCCATAGGTGTAGACGGAGCTGGATGCGCTCTGATGCGCACAGCCTGCCAGCACGGAAAGAGAACCGAACACTGCCAGTACTGCCAGCAGGCGGCGCGGCGTCTGTGCACGTTTCACTGCCAAGCTTGTATTCATGTATCGCTCCTGAATTTTTTCAAGCTACAGCCCCAGGCCGTAGCGGCTCTGCAGAATGTTGTCGATCTCGGCTCGGGTGGGCCTATGGTTCTGCGGCCCGCGGGAAGCGATCTTGATACTTCCCATTACATTTCCGAGTTTACATGCATCCGCTATGCTCCAGCCGCGTGTGAGACCGTACAGCAGGCCGGCGCGGTGCGCGTCACCACAACCCGTAGGGTCTACGACCTCTTCCGCCGGGACAACGGGCACTTCCGTTCTCTTCCCTGCTTCGTAAACCACGGAATCATCGGCACCATGAGTGACGATCAGACCTTTAAGACGTTCTGACAAGCGCTCCATGTCCATACCTGTACGCTGGCACACGACGCTCGCTTCGTACTCGTTCACACAAAGAATGGAAGCCATTTTCAGCATGCGGAGAATGTCTTCGCCTGCGAACAGCGGCATAGCCTGCCCGAGATCGAAAACAAAGGGAATCCCCGCTTCATGCATGCGCGTCGCATGGGCGAACATGCCATCCTTGGAATCCGGAGCGACTATGCCCCAGGCTGCCTCTTGACCGCTGATATCGTTTTCAGCGGACTTCAGCATTGCTCCGGGGTGAAAGGAAGCAATCTGATTATTGTCGAGATCGGTCGTGATGAAACACTGAGGGGTGTACATATCGGGCAGCACACGCACCAGACTTGTGTCTATGCCCAGCTGCTGCATGTACACGACGTAGTCGGAGGCATCACTGCCGACGGTTCCGACCGGAAGCGGGTTGCCGCCCAACAGGCGCAAGTTGTAGGCGATATTCCCCGCGCAGCCACCGTATTCCTTACGCAGGCTGGGCACGAAGAAAGAGACGCTCAGCGATTGAATACTATCAGCCAGGATATGGTCCTTGAAATGCCCTTCGAATACGGCAATGGTATCGAAGGCTATGGAACCACATATCAGGACTTTATCGGACATGGCTGCATCTCATGAATTAAGGAAAGAATTTATCAAGCTGGTACCCGTTGACCTGCAGGCCGCGCACCGACACGGGTATTTGAACGCGCAACTCGCTATTGGCTGCGAATGGGCCATCGCGCAGCTCCGCCGGAACCCAGACGTTGGGGCCGAGATTGCGACGCACCACCACGGTGCCGGAGGCATCCTTGAGATCGAGCACCAGGGTAGGCCATTCTTGCGGGCGTTCAAAGGTGTTGCGCAGTGTCACCTCAAGCGTGAGCTTGGAGACATCATCTGCTGACGCCACGCCTGAACGTAGTGCAGAACCGGTGATGGCAATGGCTTCAATACGGCGGTCGTACGGCACCATGCACCCCAGCTCCTGGCAGCCCCTTTCCAGCAAGGGCCGCAAATCGGGGAACGTGTTGGCCAGTTGCGCCCGGTAAACATACACGCCCTGAGCTGCGAGCAACACGAGGCCGCAGAGAGTCAGCAGCGCCCAGACGGTTGTCATCCAGGAACGACTGCGGCGAGACTCCGCCATGAAAGCAGGCTGGTAACGCTCGGAACGGCGGGCGTTGCGCGGCTCAACATAGAGAAAATCATCGGCGTCGGCATCAACATCGTCGTCTCCCGCGCTGGGCGCGATCAAGGGGCGCTCCCCGCGCGGTGGGAGTTGGGACTCGGCAATGCGCGGTCGCGGCGCACCAGGGCGGCCCTCCGCGACAATGCGAGGGCCCAGCCGTGGCTCATCCTGATGCGGCTCCACCCTGGCTCCACGGCCGGAGATGATGAAGGGATCGTGGTTGTCGTTGACCGGTTGCTTGCCTGTTCCAATAGAAAACGGCCGCACAGTTTCGCCCGCGGGGTCTTCTTCGGGGCCGATGGAGAATGGCCTAGCGGGTTCGGAGAGAGTTTGTTCGCCCCCTCCGATGGAGAATGGTTTGGCAGGCTGAGGTAGTGCAGGCTCCCCGGCACCCACGGAAAATGGTTGTGCCGGGCCGACTGTCTGGGCGGGCCTTCCGCCGGTAGAGATGGGGCGCGCCTGTTCAGGAAGGGCTGCGGGACCGGTGGGCTTGGAAATGCTATACGCCGCCGCGCGCGGGCCGTCCACGGGCACGGCTTCTTCAAAGCCGTCAAAAATATTTGCGCACTGAATGCAGCGTATGTAGCCTTTGCGAAGCTGCAGCTGCTCCAGGGAAACCGGAAAAACGGTTCCACACTCCGGACAACGTGTGCTCAGCTCCATGGTCTCACCCGTACGTCAGTCGGCTCTGCGCTGGCCGTGCAGACAGACCCATCCGTCGCGAGCCTGCCACACTTCCATTTTCAACCATGGCTCGTAGGCGGCTGCCACTTCCTCCGCCTGCCGCTCCAGCACACCGGACAACACCAGGCTGCCTCCCGGCACGACCCGGTTCGCCAGCATGGGAGCCAGCATTTTCAAAGGGTTCGAGAGAATGTTGGCCACCACGACCTGATACTGGCCCGGCCCGAAATCGTCGGGCAGGCAGGCGTGGATGCGAACGTGGTTGTTCAATGCATTGTCGCGAGTGGCTTCCACGGCCTGTTCGTCGATGTCCACGGCGTCCACACGGCTGGCACCCAGCATGGCGGCGGCAATGGCAAGAATGCCGGAACCACAGCCGTAGTCCAGCACGGTGGCGTGCTCGGGGAGACACTGCGCCAGCCATTCCAGACACAAGTGAGTGGTGGGATGGCTGCCCGTACCAAAAGCCAGGCCGGGGTCCAGCTCAATACGGACCACGCCGTTTTCAGGCTGATCGGCTTGAGGCAGTTCCGGGTCGCCTGCATGCCAGCTGGGAATGATCCAGATGCGCTCGCCCACCTGTATGGGACCAAACTGCGACTGCGTCAGGCGGACCCAGTCTTCGTCCGGAACTTCGCGGAGGAGCCAGTCATCCGCACTGAGCTGACGCCCAGTGTGCGCGACGGCCTGCTCCAGCACCTGGGAAGGATCAAGGCCGTCCGGCAGCAATGCAACCACGCGGTTGTTACGCCAAGCCTGTACTTCAGGTTCCAGCCCGGGTTCGCCATAAAGCGGCGATTCGTTCTGGGTATCGCTGTCGGCATCCTCAACCGATACGGCCAGTACGCCAGCTTCCAACAATTGGTCGGAAAGCATTTCTGCTTCCGCTTCGGGACACATCAGTACCAGTTCACGCATGTCTTCTTCCGTGACAAAGCCCGGGAAGCTCCCGGGCTTTCACCGTCCTCACGACCCTATCAGGGCCTTTGCGACAGTTTCTGCTCAAGGTAGTGGATGGATGTGCCGCCCTCAATGAAGCGCGCATCCGCCATCAGCTCCCGATGCAGAGGGATATTGGTATTCACACCTTCTACCACCATTTCCGACAAGGCAATGCTCATGCGGGCGATGGCTTGTTCGCGCGTATCACCATAGGTGATGAGCTTGCCGATCATGGAGTCGTAGTTCGGTGGGACCCTGTACCCGGAGAACACATGGGAATCCATGCGCACACCGGGGCCGCCCGGCACATGCCAGTTGGTGATGAGGCCGGGACTGGGAATGAATTTGAAGGGGTCTTCGGCGTTGATACGGCACTCGATGGCATGGCCGCGGAATTCCACATCACGCTGACGCAGGGTGAACTTTTCGCCCGCTGCGATACGTATCTGCTGCTGGACCAGGTCGATACCCGTGATCATCTCGGTGACCGTATGTTCCACCTGAATACGGGTGTTCATCTCGATGAAATAGAACTCGCCGTTTTCGTAGAGGAACTCGAAGGTCCCGGCGCCGCGATATTGCATACCGCGGCAGGCTTCGGCACACCGTTCGCCAATGCGCTCGATGAGGCGGCGCGGAATGCCCGGTGCGGGAGCTTCCTCGATCACTTTCTGGTGGCGACGCTGCATGGAGCAGTCACGCTCGCCAAGCCACAGTGCATTGCGGCCGCCATCGGCCAGCACCTGAATTTCTATATGGCGAGGGTTCTCGAGGTACTTCTCCATATAGACTTCGGGGTTGTCGAACGCCGCCTGCGCTTCGTTACGCGTCAGGGCAACCGCGTTGAGCAGTGCTGCTTCGGTATAGACCACGCGCATGCCGCGCCCACCGCCCCCGCCGGCTGCCTTGACGATGACCGGATAGCCGATATCGCGAGCAATGCGCATAATTTCGGCGGGATCGTTCGGCAAGCCACCTTCGGAGCCGGGCACTACCGGAACGCCAGCGGCAATCATGGCCTGCTTGGCCTTGACCTTGTCGCCCATGGTGCGGATGGTTTCAGGACGCGGGCCGATGAACACGAAACCGCTTTTCTCGACGCGTTCGGCGAAGTCTGCGTTCTCCGCAAGAAAACCGTAGCCAGGGTGGATCGCCTCTGAATCGGTCACCTCTGCAGCGGAGATGATGGCCGGCATGTTCAGATAGCTTTCCCGGGGCGATGGCGGGCCGATGCATACGGACTCGTCGGCAAGACGCACATACTTGGCGTCGCGATCTGCCTCGGAGTGAACCACCACTGTCTTCACGCCCAGTTCACGGCATGCCCGCTGGATGCGCAGCGCGATCTCGCCGCGGTTGGCAATGAGGATTTTTTCGAACATGGATCAGCCAATGACGAACAGGGGTTGACCGTACTCGACCGGTTCACCGTTCTCGACGAGGATTTCCTTGATGACACCGGCTTTGTCGGCTTCGATCTCGTTGAGCAGTTTCATGGCCTCGATGATGCACAGGGCATCGCCTTCTTTCACGCTCTGGCCGACTTCCACGAAGGGTGCGGCACCCGGGTTGGGCGCACGATAGAAAGTACCGACCATGGGCGCCTTCACCACATGTCCGACCGGTTCGGCCGGTGTGGCAGGTGCTGCAGGCGCCGCAGCTGCAGGAGCGGCAGCGGGGGCCGCAGCCACCGGAATCACCTGTTCCTGCACAGGCACGGGCTGAGTTTTCTCAGAGAACTTGACGATTCTGACCTTGCCATCGCCCTCGGTGATTTCAAGTTCGGCAATACCGGACTCGGCAACCAGATCGATGAGAGTCTTGAGTTTTCTTAGGTCCATACCAACTTTCCGTGACACGGCCCCGCGCGTTTTCTGCAGGGCCCATGCGTAAATGTTTGAAAAAGGAAACGCCTTGCCTATGCGGCCAGGGCGTACTGCAATGCTGCCTCGTACCCGAATGCCCCCAGACCTGCGATCACACCCTGGGCGGTGTCAGACAGATAAGAGTGGTGGCGAAATTCCTCTCGTTTGTAGACATTCGACAGATGCACTTCTACAAAAGGAATGGCAACAGCCGCGAGCGCATCCCGTATCGCGACACTGGTGTGCGTATATGCAGCTGCATTGATGATGATGTACTGGGTGCCATCGCGCCCGGCTTCCTGAATTCTGTCGACCAACGCGCCTTCGTGATTGCTCTGAAAGACGGCCAGCGTGGCACCCCTTTCAGCCGCCACTTGTTCGAGACGTTGATTGATGTCGGCCAGGGTAAGCCTGCCGTAGACCTCGGGCTCGCGTGTTCCGAGCAGGTTGAGATTGGGGCCGTGCAGAACCAGAATGCGCTGCGCCATTATGGAAATTTTGTGAAGACAGAACGCCTTTTTACGCTAAAAAGGTCTGTTTGTCCATTAAATGCAATGGAATCGGCGCGCTCAGAGCTTGGCCAGATAGGTGTCCAGATCGGCGGGATCGACCTGCCCGAGGATATCCCGAAGCTTGTTGGAGTCTGCGCCGAAAATGATGGTGTAAGGCAGGCCGCCATGTCGGTTGCCCAGCTTCTTCATTACCTCGATGCCGCCGTGCCCCGCCACCAGCAGAGGATAGGACACCTGAACCTTCTGCAGGAAGCGGTCGACATTGGCGCGGGTATCTATGGCTATGCCCACGAAATTCATTTCCTTGTATTTCTTCGAAAGCGCGTCGAGATCGGGCATTTCCTTGACACAAGGCGCACACCAGGTGGCCCAGAAGTTCACGACAAGCGGCCGGCCCGCATACGAGGAAAGGGGCACATCGTTGCCGTTAAGGTCGGGGTAAGAACCTGCCAGGAAGGCGCGCACCGGGTCTGCCTCAGCCATGGCGGCCACAGGCAGTGTGCCAACAGCGGCAGCAGCTGCTACCAGCGATGCCTGGCGCAGAAAATCTCGCCGATTCATGACGGTTTGCCTTAATAGATAGAACTGACCACGAAGCATCATAGCACCGGCGGGTGTGCTTCCGGCGGCTACCACTACGCCAACGGCGGCTGCCACTACAATAGGCCCCGGAGGAAAATCATGCACTTGCACATCATCGGCATATGCGGCACGTTCATGGGCGGTCTGGCGCTCATCGCTCGAGCGGCAGGCCACACCGTGACCGGC
This sequence comes from Alcaligenaceae bacterium, assembly GCA_029263795.1. Taxonomy (GTDB): domain Bacteria; phylum Pseudomonadota; class Gammaproteobacteria; order Burkholderiales; family Burkholderiaceae_B; genus Yanghanlia. The sequence goes on along the minus strand of JAJUFI010000003.1, from coordinate 48,599 downwards.
TGCGACGCCGGCGTCTACCCCCCCATGAGCACCCAGCTCGAAGAGCAGGGCATAGACCTTATAGAGGGATTCAACGCCGACCAGGTCGCGTTGCGCCCTGACCTTTTCGTGGTGGGCAATGTGGTCACCCGCGGCAACCCGCTGATGGAAGCCATACTCAACCAGGGCCTGCCTTATGTATCGGGCCCGCAGTGGCTTGGCGAAAACGTTCTGCAAGGCCGGCATGTGCTTGCCGTTGCCGGTACCCATGGCAAGACCACGACCTCCAGCATGCTGTCCCACGTGCTTGATGCATGCGGTCTGGCCCCCAACTTCCTCATTGGTGGGGTCGCGGAAGATTTTGGCGTTTCCGCACGTTTCGACGAGCGACGTCCCCATTTTGTGATCGAGGCGGACGAGTACGACACGGCCTTTTTCGACAAGCGCTCGAAGTTTGTCCACTACCGGCCCAGAACCGCAATTCTCAACAACCTGGAATACGACCACGCAGACATCTTCCCCGATCTGGCCGCCATCGAAACCCAGTTCCACCATCTTGTACGCACCCTGCCCTCCGAAGGGCGCATTGTGGTTCCGAGCGACGACGCCGCCCTTCAGCGAGTACTGCAGCGGGGCTGCTGGACTCCTGTCACACGCTTCGGGCCGAGTGGCGAATGGCAGGCCGAAGGCGACCCCCTCTCAAGTCGCTTCGATGTTCTGCACAAGGGTGAGAACGTGGGTACGGTGGACTGGCGCCTTTCCGGGGCCCACAACCAGCGCAATGCCCTTGCCGCCCTCGCTGCCGCCCAGCATGTAGGGATAGAGCCAGCGCAGGCCATTCAGGCCCTGAACACTTTCCGGGGTGTGAAGCGCCGTATGGAAGTACGCGGCATTGTGGACGGCATCACCGTTTACGACGATTTTGCACATCACCCCACCGCCATTGAAACGACACTGGCCGGGCTGCGACATCAGCAGCCACATGGGCGGATTCTTGCCGTTATAGAACCTCGCTCCAACACCATGAAGCTGGGCGCGATGGCTGCCCGCCTGCCGGGCTCGCTTGAGCTGGCAGACCTCGTCTTCTGCTATGGAGAGACCAGCGGAAAGCACGCTCTGGGCTGGGACCCGGTCGCCGTTCTATCCCCACTAGGGGAACGGGCGTCCTGCTGGCATGAGATCGACAGCATGGTGGAAGCCATCGTGGCCGCTGCCCGTCCCGGAGATCACATCCTCGTCATGAGCAATGGCGGGTTTGCCGGCATTCACCAGCGTCTGCTGGCTCGTCTCGATACAGCACGGAGGGCATCATGATTCTGTACCTGCATGGTTTCCGTTCGTCCCCGCAATCCACCAAGGCCACCCTGCTGGAGCGAGCCGTCAAAGAGGCCGGCCGGGGTGATGACTGGCGCTGCCCGCAGCTTCCACCGAGCCCCAAGCGCGCAATCGAACTTTGCAACCGGCTCATTGAACAGGAAGTAGCCCGCGTCATGAAGCCGGAGAACGAACTTGTGGTGCTGGGCTCATCTTTGGGCGGCTATTACGCGACTTGCCTGGCGGAGGCATGGCAATGCCGTGCGCTGCTTTTCAACCCCGTCGTCCATGCCGCCCGCGACCTCGCCACACAGGTTGGCGAACACACCATGTGGAACTCCGATGAGCGATTCCACTTCCTGCCCGAATATGTAGATGAACTAGCCGACATGGCCACAGGGCGCCCCGTTCATCCGGAACGCTATTACCTTTTGGCCGCCAAGGGAGACGAAGTCCTGGATTGGCGCGAGATGGTCGATTGGTACAAAGGCTGCGAACTGCGCCTGCTGGAAGGCAGTGACCACGGCATCTCGGACTTTGAACAGTGGTTGCCCGAGGTGCTCGAACGCGTTCTGCAGCCCCGATAGAACTTGCCGCAACACACGGCATCAGACAAAGACATCATGCACGTTCTTTACGAAGAAAGCGGCGTTTTCAAGGCCGCAAGAATAATCTCCCGGGCCGACTCAACCATGCAGGTCGAGTCAGAATCGGGCAAACGCAGCAAGATCAAGAACGCCAGCGTGCTGTTCGAGTTCAACGCGCCCGAGCCGCCCCAGCTTCTGAGTGAAGCTCAGGCGGCCGCAGAGGAAATCGAAATTGATTTCCTCTGGGAGTGCGCTCCGCAGGAAGAATTCGAGGCCACGGTATTCGCAGAAGACTACTACGGGCACCCGCCCAGCGCCGTGGAAAAGGCGGCCCTGATTTTTGCCCTCAACAGTGCCCCCGCGTATTTTCACAGGCGCGGCAAGGGTCGCTATCGCCCAGCGCCTCCGGACATACTGGCCGCTGCCTTGGCTGCCATTGAGAAGAAACGCCAACAGGCCGAGCAGCAGCAGCGCTGGACGGAGCAACTTCTAGCGGGCGAACTGCCGCCGGAAATCGCAGCCGTGGCCACTTCCCTGCTGACAAAACCGGACAAGAACTCAAACGAATGGAAGGCGTTTTCCGCAGCCGTGGAACAGGCTCGCACCACCCCGGAGCGCATGTTGCTCTCGACGGGCGCATGGCCACACCCCCTGGCCCTGCACCAAGCGCGCTTCATGGCCACACACTTTCCCAAGGGCAGTGCCTTTCCGCCTGTGGTTCCCCCAACAGGTTTCGATGACCTGCCGATTGCAGACGTTGTTGCCTATTCCATGGATGACAGCTACACCACCGAGGTTGACGATGCCCTGTCGGTGACCTCCCTTGGTGGCGACAAGGTTCGGATCGGAATCCACATTGCGGCGCCTGGCCTGGGCATTGAACGCGATGGCGAACTGGACCGCATGGCCCGCAGCCGGATGTCTACCGTGTATATCCCCGGCCATAAGATTCCCATGTTGCCGGAGGAACTCATTTCAACCTTTTCCCTTGATGCTGGCAAACTGCGTCCCGCCCTCTCCCTTTATGTGGACGCCGATCTGGCATCCGGTGAGCTTCTCAATACCGAAACCCGCCTGGAGCGGATCAACGTGGCGCGCAACCTGCGACACGATGCCCTGGACGAGGAAATCACGGTCGAGGCGCTGGACGACCCAGCAACTCCCCTGGCATATGGTGAATGGCTGCGCCCGCTCTGGCGTTTCGCCCTGCACCTCAGTGCCCAGCGTGATGCCGTGCGCGGCAAGTCGGAAAACAATGGCCGTGTGGAATACAGCTTTGTGCTGGAAGGGCCGCATGACGACCCGAACACCCGTGTGCGGCTCATACCGCGCCGCCGCGACGCTCCCGTGGACCGAATCATCGCGGAATACATGATTCTGGCGAACAACCTCTGGGGCGGGCTGCTCGCCCAGCATGGGGTGCCGGGCATCTACCGCTCACAACAGGCCGGACGGGTACGCATGTCCACCCATGCCCTGCCTCATGAAGCCATCGGGGTACCTTACTACGCCTGGTCCACTTCCCCGCTGCGGCGCTACGTGGACTTGGTCAACCAGTGGCAGATCATCGCCACGGCGAAGCACGGAGTGTCAGCCCGGCTGGCTGCTCCCTTCAAACCCAAGGACGCCGACCTGTTCGCCATCATCGGGGCCTTTGACGCCCAGTATGCCGCCTGGGGAGATTACCAGAGCGCCATGGAACGTTACTGGACCTTGCGCTGGCTGCAACAACAGGAGATCCGCACCATCGAGGCCACTGTGCTGCGCGACGACCTGGTGCGGCTGGAAGGTGCTCCACTGGTGACGAAGGTTCCGGGCTTGCCCCCGCTGGAACGTGGCCACCGCGTCACCATCGATATCCTGGGCTTCGACGAGCTGACGCTTGAACTGGAATGCAGGCTGCGCGACACTGATCCAGCCTGAACCGCCAGCCTTCGACCATGTCAGTCCTAGCCGCCAGACTTCTGCAGGTTCGCCCCGCCCGCGATGACTATTTCGGTATTGCGCTGCTCATTTCCATTGCTGTGCATGCTGCGCTGTTGGCCATCCATTTCACTTCACCTCCAGCCCCCAGGCCGGTGGAAGGCGGGCTGGAGGTGATTCTGCTGAATGTGCGCGGCGACACTCCGCCCATGCAACCCCAGGTTCTGGCGCAACACGACTTCGATGGCGGGGGGCCGGCAGACACTGGCGTGGCATCCACGCCGCTGCCGGTTACGGCTTCCGATCTCCCGTTCGAGTATGCATTGCCTGCCTTGTTGAAACGCCAGCAGGAACTGGAGGCAGAACAGGAGCGGCTGCTCGCACTGCTGGAGGAACGTGCATCAAGCACCGCGGCCGGCCAGGGCCTGCGCCCCGGCGACGAGCCGGCTGCCCCGGGTGAGGATGAACTTCTGCAGGAAAGCAGGGTCGTCAATGCTCAGATTGCCGCGATCAAGGAAAAGATCAGCCGGTACAACTCCCGTCCCCGGGTCCATTTCGTCGGGCCGTCGGCCTCCTCCATTCCGGAGGCGCGTTATCTTGAAGCCTGGCGCCAGAAGATCGAGATGCTTGGAACGCAGCACTATCCATTGGAGGCGCGAGGCAAGATCTACGGCAGCTTACAGCTGACCGTCTACATCCGCCGCGATGGCTCCCTCGTACGTGTGGAAATTGACCGGCCCGCCGCCCACGCGGTTCTTAATCAGGCTGCGCTGCGCATCGTGCAGCTTGCGGCCCCGTTCCCGCCCCTTCCACCTGAAATTTCCCAGGGCACAGACGTCCTGGCCATCACACGCACGTGGCATTTCACCCACGAGCATTTGGAAACCCGACCCTGAGCGATGACCACCACGCAGATTCCCCGTTATGCCGTCGTTGGCAATCCCATCGAACACAGCCGCTCGCCCGCCATTCACCAGGCCTTCGCAAAACAATGCGGCATTGAACTGAGTTACGAACGCCTGCTTGCGCCGCTGGACGGCTTTGCCGACTGCATCACCACCTTCTTTGCACAAGGCGGTCGCGGCCTGAATGTCACTGTGCCATTCAAGGAAGAAGCTTTCCAGCTCGCGCGCCGTAACCTGAGCCGCCGCGCCGAACTGGCCGGCGCAGTCAATACGTTGTGGATGCATGCAGGCGAACTGCATGGTTGCAATACGGACGGTGTGGGGCTGCTGGCAGATCTGCGGCGCCTGGGACATGACCCCGCCGGGCGGCGCATCCTGCTGGTCGGGGCCGGCGGAGCTGCGAGAGGCGTCCTGCTTCCCTTGCTTGAAGCCGGCTGCGCTCACCTGCGCATCGTTAATCGCGGTGCGGAACGTGCCGTCGGACTGCAGGCCGAATTCCTTGCCGGGCTGCCCCAATTCGCCGCGAAGGTTTCCAGCGGCGCACTGAGCGAAGCCGGCACGGGCTGGGAAATTGTCATCAATGCGACTTCCGGCAGCCTTTCGGGCCAGGTGCCGCAATTGCCCGAAGGCATCTACGCAGCGGAATCGCTGGCCTATGACATGGTGTATGCCGCCCGGCCCACCGCCTTCATGGAACATGCGCAGGCGCAGGGCGCCACACAATGTGCTGATGGCCTCGGCATGCTGGTCGGCCAGGCCGCAGCCAGCTTTGAAATTTGGCACGGAGTTCTTCCGGAGACCGAAACCGTCCTGCACAGCTTGCGTACCGAGCTGTGTGACGGCTGACAGGCCGCGGCATGTCAATTCTGCGCCTGTTCAAAACCGTATTTCTTGCCGGGACGATTCTGCTTCTGCTCTACCAGGTGGGCATCTTCATTCTGGTTCTCTGGTATGGGATGTATAACCCGTCAACCACCGCCATCATGCAGCAGACCCTGCGTGAGCTGCGTCGGGAAACACCCGAGGCCGAGCTTGTGCATGAATTTGTGCCCTATGAACAGATCAGCAACCATCTGAAGCGGGCCGTGGTGGCTGCGGAAGATTCCAACTTCGTCAACCATTCAGGGGTGGAGTGGGACGACATTCGCCGCGCCTGGGAATATAACCAACGCCAGGCTGCCCAAGGCAGGCAGGCCATGCGCGGCGGTTCGACCATCAGCCAGCAATTGGCCAAGAACCTGTTTCTCTCGAACTCCCGCAGCTATCTGCGCAAGGGGCAGGAACTCATCATCACCTACATGATTGAGCTGACCATGAGCAAACGGCGCATTCTGGAGCTGTACCTGAATTACGCGCAGTGGGGGGAAAACATCTTCGGAGTTCAGGCGGCGGCGCGCCGCTATTACAAGACGGATGCCGCTCAGCTGGGGACCAGCCAGTCGGCGCGGCTGGCATCCATGCTGCCCCGCCCCGCCTATTATGATCGCAACGGCGTCACCTCCTATCTGCGTTCGCGCACCGCCACCATCCAGCAACGCATGAGGCTGGTGGAGATCCCCTGACGCAGACCAGCCCGCGGGCAAGGGCCATTTTCAGGCCAATGCAGCGCTGAGGGCAGAGTGGTAATCTTGCATATTTGGTTCCTCGAGCTTTTCCGCCGTCACTCCATGCGCACGACCCGTCGCTATCTTGCAAGAGAGATCTATAGGTCCACCTCAGTCGTGCTCGTCGCCCTGCTGGGGCTTTTCACCTTCTTCGCCCTGATCGAAGAACTCGACAAAGTCGGCTCCAAGTTCACGCTGCTGAACCTGTTTTACATGCAGGCTCTGGCCATCCCCACCTATCTTTACGATCTGCTGCCCATTGGTGTGCTGATCGGCTCCGTTCTGGCCCTGGCAGGGCTGGCACAACGCAACGAGCTGGTGATTTTGCGTGTATCGGGAGTCAGCGGCCTGAAACTGCTCGGTATGCTCTGGCTGGTCACCATTCCCTGGGTAGTTGGCGCTTTCATCTTGTCGGAAGTCATAACCCCGGCCGCCGAGCTCAAGGCCAACGATGTCAGTCTGCGTCTGCTGGGCCGCGCCGAAGGCGGCCGGATGGCTAGCGGCTACTGGTTCAAAGAAATGGACCCCAACGGGGGCACCCGCGTGATCAACATTTCGCAGTTGAGTGCCGATGGCACCGTCAGCGAAATCACCCTTTACGAATTCCGGCCCGGCCAGGAACTAGCCGCCATGTCTCAGGCAGCCACGGGGAAATTTTCCGGCGGCAAACTGCACCTGACCGATGTCACCCAAACCACCATAGACGAAACATCCATTCGTGCGCTGGCCGATGCCCAGCCCCCAGCCGAACCCGTCACCCGCCTGGAACGAGTGCCCGAGCGAATCCTGGACACATCGCTCACGCCGGAACGGCTGATTGCGCGTGTGCTCACACCGGAACGCATGTCCATACATGACTTGCTCGACTACATAAGTTATCTCGCAGACAACAATCTGACGACCGAACGGCAGGTGGTGGCGCTCTGGCGGAAGATTGCCTACCCCTTCACCCTCTTCGTAATGATGACCATTGCAGCACCCATCGCCTTCATGCAGACCCGCAAGGGAGGCGTGGGCAGCAAGGTCTTCATCGGCATTCTGCTGGGTGTGGGCTTCTTCATGGCCAATCAGCTTGCCCTCAACGTGGGCATGCTGAGCCGCTGGGCGCCATGGGTGACCGCACTTGTACCCAATCTGGCCGCCTTGTTACTGGCATTCAGCGCGTTGCTGCTAATGGAAAACCAACATGGGGTGCGACGCTTCATCCAGACACGCGCACCCTGGAGCAGGACCCTCTCATGAGCACTTCCCCTATCTGGATGGTTGGCGACCTGCAAGGCTGTAATGACGCCCTGCTGCGCCTGCTGGACCACCCCGACATCGCCGCCGACCAAGACGCGCGCTTCTGGTTTGCTGGTGACCTCATCAACCGTGGCCCGCAATCCCTGCAAACACTGCGCACCATCATGTCGCTGGGTGATCGTGCCATTTGTGTGCTGGGCAACCATGACATCCACATGCTTGCTGTGGCGGCGGGGATTAGAAAACCGGGCAAGTCGGACACTTTCCAGGACATCCTGAACGCTCCCGATGCCCAGGGAATACTGGACTGGATGCGGCACCGCCCAATGCTGCATCGTGAGCATGGCCATATTCTGGTCCATGCAGGCATTCTGCCCTGCTGGAATGCTGACCAGGCTGAGGCCCTTGCGCGTGAAGTGGAGGCAGCCCTGCGCAGCCCTCGCTGGCAGGCTGCGCTCGAACGCATCTACGGCAATGAACCCAATTACTGGGACGAATCACTGGATAGCGGAAAGCGGCTGCGCGTCATCGTCAACGCCATGACGCGAATGCGCATGTGCACTCCCGACGGCAAAATGGATTTCGCCCACAAGGACGCACCCGACAACAAGGGCGGCCTGTTGCCGTGGTTTGACGTGCCGGGGCGCGCCATAGAAGACGAAACCATCGTTTTCGGTCACTGGTCGACCCTGGGTCTGATGATTCGCCCCGATGTAATCTGTCTGGACACCGGCTGTGTGTGGGGGCGCCAATTAACCGCACTGCGCCTGCACGACCACCGGCTGGTTCAAGTGAATTGCCACCAGTTCAAGACGCCCGCTGCGGCGGAATGACGGCTTCGGCTTCCACTACTTCGCGAATTTGCTGATGCGCCCGCGCGGCAACGGCGGCGCGTCCCAGCTGTACGCATTCACCAGCCGATATGACGGGCAGAAAGACCGTTTCTACACAGGTGCTAGTGGAAGTCAGCAGCAACCAGAGGTTGTGCACCAGCGTCTGTTCGCCGACGAATGCATGACGGCTGCTGCGCCGGCCCTGATGGAGAAACACCAGGGCCACGGGCTGAATGTCGGCACCGGCCCGCAAGGCTGGGTCAAACAGGCTGCTATGGAATTGGGCGACTTCCAGCCCCGGCGACGTGGTGCCTTCCGGAAACAGACCGACGGCTTCGCCGCTGGCGAAGCGGGCCGCCATTTGGTGCCCCACAGCCCGCACTGCATGCCGCCTTCCCCGCTCTATGAACAGGGTGCCGGCACCCGCCACCAGCCAACCCAGCAGCGGCCACTTGCGTATGTCACTTTTGGCAATGAAACAGACAGCCCGCACACTATCGAGGACGAAGATATCCACCCATGAAACGTGGTTGGCCACCCATAGCACCGGACCTTCAAGCTTGGGCTCACCCCGGCGACGCATTTTTACCCCGCAACATGCCATGAGCACACGGGACCAGTGCTTGATCAGGCATTGGCGCAGGGAAAGGGAGACAAAGGGAAAAACAGCGATGACGGTGAAAAGACCAGCCAACACCCAGATAACAACCGCCAGCAATCGGAACGGAAACAGCAGATAGCCCACTCCAACCTACCTGTTCTGCGTGGGCAAGGCGTCGAGATAACGCTGAAGGATCAGGGCCGCCGCGACTGCATCATCATCGTCGTTGTTGCCCAGAACGGCCTGGGCTTCAATACTGGTGCCGCGTTCATCGACCAGTTCAACGGCAAGGCCGTAGCGTCCATGGAGCTGGTTGGCAAATCGCCTGCAGCGCAAGGAGGCATACTGTTCCTGGCCGTCGGTGGTGAGTGGAAGGCCCACCACCACCCGGTTGGGCTCCCATTCCCTGAGCAGTTTGCCTATTGCCTGGAAGCGTTGCTCTCGGGTGACCGGACGCAATACCTCCAGCGGGCGAGCCTGCCTGGTCAATGTATTGCCGATGGCCACCCCGATCTTCTTCAGACCGTAGTCGAAAGCCAGCAGCGTTTCTTCCCTGGAAGACTCAGGCATGGCCGGCGTCGCCCGACAGCATGATTGGGTTGTCGATGCCCAGCTGTGCAAGGGCCGCCTCGTAGCGCTTTTCGGGTTCCAGATCGAACAGAATATGGTTGTTGGCGTCAACATGCAGCCAGGCATTCTGGGCCAGCTCGTCTTCAAGCTGCCCTGCGCCCCAGCCGGCATACCCCAGGGTGATGAGCATGTGCTCCGGACCCTTGCCGACGGCGACATCCTGCAGCACGTCGCGCGAAGTCGTAAGTGCAATATCCCCCAGCTGAATGCTGGAACCATAGCCATGGGCCGGCATGTGCAGGACGAAACCGCGATCCGTCTGCACGGGGCCACCGAAAAAGACGGGGCTTTGCTCACGCGGGCCGATTTCCAAGGAAAGAGGCAGATCGAGCCGTTTGAGAAGATCGCCCACGGTCAGATCGGTAGGGCGGTTGATCACCAGCCCGAGCGCGCCTTGCTCGGTATGTTCGCAAATATAAATAACGGTGTTGGCCAGGCTGCCCATGACCTTGCCGGGCATGGCCACAAGGAGCTGCCTGGACAGGTTGACTGTGTTTTCAGACTGCAGAGTGGCTGTCATGTTTCGACCTCGGCTTGGCTACGCGACGATATCGCTTGCACCACGCATTGCAAGTATCAGACCTCGATCATTTCGAAGTCTTCCTTGCGTGCACCGCACTCCGGGCACACCCAGTTGGGTGGAACATCTTCCCAACGTGTGCCGGGTGCAATCCCTTCTTCCGGAAGACCGGCTTCCTCGTCGTAAATCCATCCGCAGATCAGGCACATCCAGGTTCGCATGATTTTATTGCTCGCTATTGAGGGGAAGCCATTCGGTTATGTTCCGGCTTCCTATAGAATGGGGCCAATGTTACTAAACCCAAGGGCACTTCACGTATGAAAGCTGCCCACGAATCGGCCTTCAACGTGTCCGCAGCACCCCTTCCCATCGTTTTCATCTTCGGGCCATTCGACCCCAGCGGTTCGACGGGCCTGCCGGCCGACGCCGTCACATGCGCCGAGCTGGGTTGCCATGCTGTCGGCACATTGACCGGCGTCCTGGTACAGGATACTGCCGCGGTCGAACATCTGGAGCCAATAAGCCCTGAACTGATGGACGATCAGGCCCGCTGCCTTCTGGAGGACATGCCGGCACACGCCATCAAGGTTGGTCCGCTTTATACAACGGAAACCGTCAGTGTGCTCGCTCAAATAACTGCCGACTACAGCAATGTGCCGGTGGTTGTCCATCTGCAGCGCCTGCCAGGCGCTGCAATGATGGAAGACGAACTGGATGCGGAAGACACACAGGCCGCCATGCTTGAACTGGTGCTCCCGCAAACCGACCTGGTGGTCACCGACCACACCCTTCTGCAACAATGGCAGTCGCACGGTGCGCTCCCGGGCCAAACTCCAGACCACGCAATCAATGCGTTGCTTGAATATGGGGCCAGCGCCGTGCTGGTATCCGGAGTGCCAGGCTCCGGCAAGAACCGCGATTACCTTCTGGTGGATGAAAACGGCGAAGCCGCGCGCTGGGAAGTGGAAGTGAGTGAACCAGTTCTCGACAGTGATGGTCTCCTCGCCACGGTCGTTGCCTGCGAGCTGGCACACGGCCGCGAAATGTCGCAGGCCATAGAGCGCGGCATTGTTTTCGTTACTTCAATGGCGACCCGCAGCTTCAAACCTGGCATGGGTGGGCGCATCTTCAACCGGAGTCATTCATGAGCAGCAAGCTACGTTTTCCAAGTGGCCTGTACGGGGTTTCGCCAGAATGGGAAGACACCGGGCGCATGCTGGACGCCATCAGGGCGGCCGCAGCAGGCGGCATGAAAGCTTTCCAGTGGCGGCGCAAGACAGCAACGCCCGCCGAGGGCGTGGAACAGGCGAGGCAAGTCGTTGCACTCTGCCGTGAGCTTGGCGTGGTCAGCATCATCAATGATGACTGGCGCCTTGCCGCCCTGATAGATGCCGACGGCGTTCACCTCGGCCGCGACGACGGCAGTCTTGCGGAAGCCAGGGTCGCACTGGGGCCGGAGCGCATCATTGGGGCTTCCTGCTACAACGAGCTCGCACGGGCAGAACGTGCCCTGCTGGCCGATGTCGACTACATCGCCTTCGGTGCCATGTACACCTCCTCGGTGAAACCTGAAGCGGTGCGGGCCACGCCTGACCTCCTGCAGCTGGCTCGCAAGCTGGTGGAAGACGGGAACGAACCCCGCCCCGCCATCGTTGCCATCGGTGGCATCACACCAGAAAACGCCCGTGCCGTGGTCGACGCCGGGGCAGACAGCATTGCGGTCATCAGCGGCGTGTTCCTGGCGCCCGACATCGAGCAAGCCGCCAGGCAGTGTGCGGCACTATTCAACTGATCGACTATGATTGGCCATCGGCCAGGCAGCGGCCAACGGCTCCACCAACTCCCCTTCCCATTGAGATATGTCCAGCAATTCCGAATTATTCGATCGTGCCTGCAAGACCATCCCCGGCGGTGTGAACTCGCCGGTTCGCGCCTTCCGTTCCGTGGGCGGCACACCGCGCTTCATTCAACGCGCCCAAGGAGCCCATGTCTGGGACGCCGAAGGCAAGCGCTACATTGACTACGTGGGCTCCTGGGGCCCGGCTATCCTGGGTCACGCGCACCCCGAGGTCGTCAAGGCCGTCCAGCAGGCTGCCGAACATGGTCTGTCGTTCGGCGCACCCACCGAGGCCGAGATCGAAATCGCCGAGGCCATCGTCGCCCGCCTGCCTTCCATGGAACAGGTGCGCCTTGTGAGCTCCGGCACGGAAGCCACCATGACGGCCATTCGCCTGGCGCGGGGCTACACGGGCCGCGCCCGCATCATCAAATTTGAAGGTTGCTACCACGGCCACGCTGACAGCCTGCTGGTGAAGGCCGGTTCGGGCATGCTCACCTTCGGCAACCCGACATCCTCGGGTGTGCCTGCAGAGTTCGTCCAGCACACCCTGGTGCTCGACTACAACAACCTTGACGCCGTGGAAGCGGCGTTCAAGAAATACCCCGACCAAATTGCCTGCATTATCGTCGAACCGATTGCCGGCAACATGAACCTGGTCAAGCCCAGGAAGGGGTTCCTCGAAGGGCTGCGCGAACTGTGCACCAAGTACGGCGCCGTGCTGATCTTCGACGAAGTCATGACCGGGTTCCGAGTCGGCCCGCAAGGGGTCCAGGGCCTGACCGGCATTCAGCCGGACCTCACCACCCTGGCCAAGGTGATCGGCGGCGGCATGCCTGTCGGCGCCTTCGGCGGCCGCGCCGACATCATGGCTCATATTGCCCCGTTGGGCGGGGTTTATCAGGCTGGTACGCTGTCGGGCAACCCTGTAGCCGTCGCAGCAGGCCTGGCCACGCTGCGCCTGCTCGATGCTCCCGGCTTCTATGAAAATCTTTCTGCGCGCTCCGCGCAGTTGGCAAAGGGGCTGGAGGAACGGGCACGGGCCGCAGGCATTGCATTCAGCGCCGACTCCGTCGGCGGCATGTTCGGCATCTATTTCCGCGACAGCATCCCCTCCACCCTGGAAGAAGTGTCCGCATCTGATATCGAACGCTTCAAACAGTTCTTCCACGGTATGCTGGAGCGCGGTGTGCACTTCGCACCTTCGGCCTTCGAGGCAGGTTTCGTGTCGGGTGCGCACGACGAGTCCATCATCAATGAAACGCTCAGCATTGCGGAAGAGGTTTTTGCCACGATCAAGGCGGCCTGACTGACAAATAAGTAGTTTTTCTGCCTAACATCAAGGCCCGATTGAATATCGAAACCTAAACTGTGCAGACTTGGCCGGATATTTCCGACTGCTTCTCTGAAGACAGGGTCTGCACATGAAAGATTCCAACACTGTTCAACCGGTTGGCGGAGCCCCCGCCGACCGCGAAAGCTGGGCAGGCACGGGCGAATCGCTCGATCTACGTCTATGGCTGCGGCTCAGCACATGCACCACGGCGATGGAGAACCGGCTGCGCATACTGATGCGAAACCAGTTCAACAGCACATTGCCCCGCTTTGACCTCATGGCCCAGCTGGCCAGTTCCCCCCGCGGCATCAAGATGAGCGACCTGTCCCGCCGCATGATGGTGACGAACGGGAATATCACCGGCATCACCGACCAGTTGGAAAAAGATGGGCTGGTGGAACGCGTCAAGGTCGCCACCGACCGGCGCAGCAGCCTGATACGCCTGACTGCCAAGGGCCGGCAGGCCTTCCGCCACATGCGCTCCGCCTATCAGGAATGGGTGCAGGATCTGCTCGGCGGCCTCGCTCCGGAACGTCAGAACATGCTGTACGAACTGCTTGGCGAACTCAAGCAATCGAGCCTTGCAGAAGCTGCGCAGGAATCCCCTGGCGCGGCATAGCGCTGATAGAATTGACGGATCCATTCACTGAGGGCCTCCGCTTGGGGCCTTCTCCTTTTGCTCGCTAGAGAAAATGGCCGTCAATCTTCATATTCCCCAGAAAACCGACATCCTGCCAGTTGCCGGTATTGAAATCGGTACGGCAGAAGCCGGGGTCCGCAAGGCGAATCGCAAAGATCTCACCGTCTTCAGGCTGGCGCCGGGCACGACGGTGGCCGGTGTATTCACCACCAACCGTTTCCGTGCCGCACCCGTCCAGGTATGTGAACGCCACCTTGCTGCCGGCGGGGAAATTCGCGCTCTGGTGATCAACACCGGCAACGCCAATGCCGGTACTGGGGAACCTGGACTGCGCGCCGCAGAACAGACCTGTGAAGCACTGGCCGGGCTGTTGGGCGTGTCGCCACAGCAGATTCTGCCGTTCTCCACGGGTGTGATCCTCGAACCCCTACCGGTTGATCGCATCACCGCCGCCCTGCCCACCGCCGTCAATGGCCTGGGTGACAATAACTGGTTCGATGCCGCCCATGGCATCATGACGACCGACACACAACCGAAGATTTCTTCTCGTCAGGTGGCCATTGGCGGTCAGACAGTCACAATCACTGGCATCAGTAAGGGCGCCGGCATGATTCGCCCCAACATGGCGACCATGCTGGGCTTTCTGGCAACGGATGCCGGCATTGAAGCCGGCCTGCTGCGCGAAATGACCCGCGAAATTGCGGACCGCAGCTTCAACCGCATCACGGTCGATGGTGACACGTCCACCAACGATTCCTTCATCATCATGGCGAGCGGCCAATCCGGGCTACGCATAGAAAACCGCGATGACTCCCGCTATGCAGCTCTCTTCCATGCCCTGGCGGACGCTGCACTGGAGCTTGCCCAGAAGATTGTTCGTGATGCCGAAGGCGCCACCAAGTTCATTACCGTGCGTGTGGAAGAGGCAGCTAGCGCCGAGGAAGCCTTGAAGGTCGCCTACGCCGTTGCCCATTCGCCTCTGGTCAAGACCGCGTTTTACGCTTCCGACCCCAACCTGGGCCGCATTCTTTGCGCCGTCGGGTATGCGGGCATTGCCGACCTTGATGTAACCGGTACGCGCCTGTGGCTGGGCGACACTCTGGTGGCCAGCAATGGCGGGCGTCACCCCGAATACACCGAGGAAGATGGCCAAAGGGTGATGAAGGAAGCAGAAATCCTGGTGCGTATCGCACTGGGCCGGGGAAGCCACCAGGAGACGGTCTACACCTGCGATTTCTCGCACGACTACGTCAGCATCAACGCCGACTATCGCTCCTGATTTCGCCATCGAGCCGGCGCAGGGTTTCAGCCAGAACCCGGGTGCCGGCCAGTAACTGCTCGGGTTCAATCCACTCTTCCGGGCAGTGGCTGCGTCCGCCCTTGCAGGGGATGAACACCATGCCCATGGGGCCCAGCCGCGCCATATAGGCTGCATCATGGCCAGCCCCGCTGGGCAATATCGTGTAGGGGTAATTCAGGGCGGCTGCAGCCTCCCCAATTACGTCCATTACCTGCTGGTCGCATGCAGTGGGCGTGGAACGGCTCAACTCTCGCATGCCTGCCTTCACACGAAGTTCCTGCAGGCTTGATGAGCAGGTTTCCAGCACTTCTTCCACAAAGGTGGCCAGCACATCCACGCTGTCGCTACGCACTTCGAGCACCATGTCCACGCGTCCCGGCACGGCATTCGGCACATTGGGGCTCATGTCGATGCGCCCCACGGTCGCAACTACATAGTGGGGGTTGCCGGCCATGGCCGAAGCGCGCCGGTTCACGGCCTCAATGAGGCGAGCCGCGCCCACCAGGGCGTCCTGCCGCAGATCCATGGGCGTTGTACCGGCATGATCAGGGCGCCCCTGCACAGTCAGAGCCACGCGCCGAATCCCGACTATGTGGCTCACCACCCCAACGGGCAGACCACGGGTTTCAAGTACCGGCCCCTGTTCAATATGGAGTTCCACAAAAGCGGCTATGCTGCCTGGCCGGCGCAGGGGGGTTCCAAGATGTGCCGGTCGTGCGCCAATACGCAGCATGCCCTGGGCAAGTCTTTCGCCCTCAGGGTTGGACGAAGCCAGCATGTCGGCATCGAGCAGGCCGACCATACCGCGGCTTCCAACACAAGATATGCCGTAGTCGCTGGGTTCTTCTGAAAGAAAGTCGATGACTTCAAAGGGATGTTCCAGACGAACGCCTGCTTCGTCCATGGCCTGAGCGATTTCCAGGCCGGCAAGAACTCCTATGATTCCATCGAAGCGGCCGCCATCCACAACCGTATCGCAGTGCGACCCCGTCACGAGAGGGGGCAGATTGTTCCGCCCTTCCCGACGACCTATGAGGTTGCCGGCTTCATCAAGCCATACTTCCAGCCCAGCAGCGCGCATGCTTTCCGCCAGCCACTCACGCGATTGCAGATGCAAAGGCGTGAAGGCGCGGCGGGTCCAGGGCCGTTGCGGATCAGTGAAGCGGGACAGTTCCTCGACCCGCTTCCACAGGCGACCGGCGTCGATGTGCATCAGGACGCCGCCAATTCTGCGCGCATCCAGCGCAACAACTCTGACGTGAGGTCGGCCAGGTCAGTGCGCAGGCGGTCAAACCCCTCGTTGGGACGCAGGGTGACCTCATCCATGTACAGCTTACGGTTGATCTCGACCTGCAGGCTGTGTCGGCCCCGGGCCGGGTCACCACAACGGCGTACGATCTCAACACCCTTATAAGGGTCGTTGATAGATACACTGTAGCCGCGTCCACGCAGGAATGCAGCGACGATCTCGCGGAACTCCGGTGCTGCAGTCTCGCCGTCCCTGTCACCCAGCACGAAATCGGGATGAACAAGGCCGGGTTTGTCCGTGGCAAACTCGGCGGCCACGCTGGGCATGGAATGACAGTTGATATGCCACACCCGGCCACACGCAGCGTGAGTATCCTCAATGGCTGCCTGAAGGCGCTCATGATATGGCTTCCAGCAGGCCTCGATGCGGTGGCGCACTTCCTCCAGGGACAACTTGCGGTCATAGATGGGAGTGCCATCGTCCAACATGCGCCAGATCAGGCCTTTGCCCAGGCGCACCTTGGGTGATTCCGGCAGGGGCTCAGGCCAGGGTTCGGCCAGCAGGAGCGGGTCAACTTCGTCCAGGCTGCGGTTGGCATCGATGTAGCTGCGCGGAAACCGGGCTGCCAGCATCGGAACGCCATGATCAAACGCGCCTGCCCACAAGTCGGCCACCCATGTGTCTTCCGCGGTGCGCAGTGTGCCGTGCGGAATGACGGAGTTGAAGTCGGGAGGATACTCGGTGCCACTGTGCGGCGAATCAAGGACCAAAGGAACCGGCTTACTGGCCACTTCAGGACGATGAATATAACGGTACGACAGGGGCAGGGTTACGATCTGCATGATGTTTCGCGGTAGGTTGCGGGAACTGGCCGGACTGCATGTCCGGTCCAGTTCCCATAGAGAGGACTAGATTGGCTTAGTCCAGAGAAATATTTGCTTCTTTGGCAATATTTGCGTTGCGCTCCAGCGTTTTCCTGATGGTTTGCTGGAATTCCTCTGGGGAATCGGCAACCGGGGTAGCACCCAGCTGAGCCAGACGCTGCTTGATTTCATCACCGGAAAGCGCCTTGACGGCCGCCTTGTTCAGGGTCTCGAGAATGTCTGCAGGCAGACCGGCAGGGGCGATCAGACCGAACCAGGACGGATCATTCACAGCCTCGAGGCCAACTTCGGCGAAGGTGGGAACATCCGGAACGGCTGGGCTGCGCTCGGGCGAAGCCACGGCCAGGGCGACCAGCTTGCCATCCTTGATGTGCGGAATGGAAGACGGCAGGTTGTCGAAGAGAATGTCGACCTGACCGGCCAGAGTGTCGGTCAGAGCCGGGCCCACGCCACGGTATGGCACATGCAGCAGATCGGTACCGGAGGCCATCTTGAACAGCTCGCCCATCATGTGCGACACCGAACCATTGCCGGCCGATGCATAGGCAAACTTGCCGGGCTCTGCCTTGGCCTGCTCAACGAACTCGGCCATATTGCGCGCCGAAACCTTCTCGGGGTTCAGCACCATGACGTTCGGCACTGCTGCAATATTGGTAATGGGTGTGAAGTCCTTGCCTGCGTCATAGGGCAGGTTCTTGTAGACAACCGGGTTGATGCCGTGGGTGCTCACCGTAGCAATACCCAGGGTGTAGCCGTCGGGCTGGGCTTGGGCAACGGAGGCCGTGCCAATGGAGCCGCCGGCACCCGCGCGGTTCTCTACAACGATGACCTGATTGAGTTCATTGCCCAGACGTTCTGCCAGCAGACGGCCCACGATGTCGGTGGTTCCACCGGGCGCAAACGGCACGATCAGCTTGATGGGTTGCTCAGGATATGCAGCTGCGGCAGCGCCTGCAAAGGTAGCGGTGAAGGCGGTGGCGCCGGCCACACAGAGTCCAACTACGAATTTACGCCGTTGCATAGGGTCTCCTCAAACGGGATGAAAAAATGAGAACCGACCCGGGTTGGGAACTTCCAGGCCAGACGAACGAATCAAGTATTCTTGCGATGGGCTTCAAATTGTGCAACCGAAAAAATTTCACTACGATATTCCGATTTGGAATAGTTGTTACCAGCAAACGTGGTTCATCAGCATGGACAAACACCCGCTATGCGTCGGTTCTGCCCTTCCATCTCGGATCTTCACGCTTTTGAAGTGGCTGCCAGGCAAGGCAGTTTCACTCGAGCCGCCCAGGAACTGTGCGTAACCCAGGGCGCTGTCAGCAAACAGATAAAGAACCTCGAATCATTCCTCGGGGTCACCCTGTTTTCGCGCACACGTGCCGGTCTCATGCTGACTCAGGCCGGCCACGCATACCTGAATGATGTCCGGGCCGCGCTGAACAAGATTGAGTCAGCCTCGCTGGCCATCATGTCCCACCGCGGCCACGGCGGCACGTTGAACATCACATGCATGCCCACCCTGGGTGCCAAGTGGCTTATCCCCCGCCTGCCAGAACTTCGTAAACAATTTCCCGAGCTGCAACTGGTATTCCTGCCATACCGAATGGGCTATGACTTTGAATCTCCGGAAGTGGACGCAGCGATACGCTTCGGCACGGGCAGCTGGCCAGGCAGCCATGCCGAATACATCACGGGGCGGGAAGTAGTGCCGGTCTGTGCGCCCGGCTTGTTCGACACCCCCGTCATCACAGCCGCCGACCTTCTGACCAAGCCCCTGCTGCACCACACCAGCGCCCAGCACCACTGGCCGGAATGGTTTCGAGACGCCGGGTATGAAACTCCCCGTAGCGTTGACGGCCCGCGGTATGATCAATATTCCCTACTATCCCAGGCTGCGATTGCCGGGCTGGGCGTGGCACTCATTCCTCGCTGCGTCATTGAGGAAGAGCTCGGGGAAGGCAAGCTCGTCATCCCGCTGAACTTGCCCATCACCGCGCAAGATGGCTATTACCTGTGCTACCCGGAGCACAAACGCAACCTTCCCGCGCTGCAGGTATTCCGGAAGTGGCTGCTGCAAACAGCCAGCGGTGATAGCAGCAAGGACACCACAGCAATTTGACTCCTTCTAGCAATTCGGCATAGAATCAAGAGCTTGGCATATTGCCAATACGTTCAAAGCAAAGGCAGTAGCGAGTTAGCGCGGGGTTAGTATGCTTTCAAAGGTTTGCACGAATATTTTTTCGCGCCCCTTTACAAGCAGTCGCTGCTTTGCGCCCCACAAAGTCTGTAGTTCAAGGCACACCTGGCGCATACGCCTGTTTTTTGCTTTTTCCATTTGATTTAAGGAACCCCCCATGTACGCGGTCATAAAAACTGGTGGCAAGCAATACCGTGTTGCCGCCGGCCAAAAACTCAAGATCGAACAGATACCGGCAGACATTGGGCAAGAAATTTCGCTCGACCAGGTGTTGTCGGTTGGCGAAGGCGAACAGCTGAAGATCGGCACGCCTTTCGTTGAAGGCGCCGTGGTCAAGGCTACCGTTCTTGCACAAGGCCGTCATCCCAAGGTCAAAATCTTCAAGATGCGCCGTCGCAAGCACTACCAGAAGCGCCAAGGCCATCGTCAGAACTACACCGAAGTCCGCATCGAAGCCATCTCGGCTTGATGCCACGGTAATCAGGAGTTAAGCAATGGCACAGAAAAAGGGCGGCGGCTCTACGCGGAACGGCCGCGACTCACAGGCAAAACGCCTGGGCGTCAAGGTCTATGGTGGTCAACAGATTAACGCCGGCTCCATCATCGTGCGTCAGCGTGGCACTCAATTCCACCCTGGCGTCAATGTCGGCATCGGCAAGGACCACACTCTCTACTCGCTGGTTGATGGCAACGTCAAGTTCCACATCAGCGGTGCGCTGAACAAGCGTACTGTGTCAGTCGTTCCGGCCGAGTAACTTAGGTCCGAACGCAGCAGCAGGGAACCGGCAGGTCTACACGATCTGCCGTGGGTGCCCTGGCACGAGCCTCGCCACCAACGGCGAGGCTTTTTGTTTTTGATTAGAATTGATTTCTCCATCCAAGGTAAACAACCCATGAAGTTCGTCGACGAAGCAACCATAGAGGTCATTGCCGGTAAAGGCGGCAATGGTGTGGCGAGCTTTCGCCGCGAAAAATTCATCCCTAAAGGCGGGCCGGACGGCGGCGATGGGGGGCGCGGCGGCAGCATTTACGCTGTGGCAGACCGCAATATCAACACCCTGGTCGATTTCCGCTACGCGCGCCTGCATCGGGCCAAGAATGGCGAAAACGGCCGCGGCTCCGATCAATACGGTGCTGCGGGCCCCGACATCACTTTGAAGGTTCCCGTCGGCACCGTCATCTATGACGCCGACACGGGCGAACAGCTCGTTGATTTCGAACGCCATGGCCAGAAATTCACGCTGGCGGCTGGCGGCAAGGGCGGGCTGGGCAATCTGCACTTCAAGTCCAGCACGAATCGGGCGCCTCGACAGTTCACCTATGGTGAAGAAGGCGAACAGCGGCGCCTGCGTCTGGAACTCAAGGTGCTTGCCGATGTCGGGTTGCTGGGCATGCCCAACGCGGGCAAGTCCACTCTGATCAGCAAGGTTTCCAACGCGCGGCCCAAGATTGCCGATTACCCGTTCACCACCCTGCATCCCAACCTTGGCGTGGTACGCACATCGCCAAGCCGCAGCTTCGTCATTGCCGACATTCCAGGCCTCATTGAGGGAGCTTCCGAAGGTGCGGGCCTGGGGCACCTGTTTCTGCGCCACCTTTCCCGCACACGGGTGTTGCTGCATATCATTGATGTCTCGTCTCCCGACCCTGATTTCGATGCGGTCGAACAGGCGGCCATTGACGCTAAGGCCATTATCGAGGAGCTGCGTCGTTACGATGCCGCGCTGTATGAGAAGCCGCGCTGGCTGGTCCTGAACAAGCTGGACATGGTTGACGACCCCAAGGCGGTGCAGGAACGGCTGTGCAAACTGCTCGCCTGGAATGGCCCGGTATTCGCCATTTCCGCCATCACCGGCGAAGGGACACAAGAACTCGTCTGGGCGCTCCAGGATTGGCTGGATGCAGAAAAGCAGCGCGAGAACATTGAACAGGACAAACTCGAAGGCATTCACGTGGAAGACGACCCACGTTTCGACCCTGAACGCCTCACACCCGATGCCCCCTCTTCGGGGGGCGAAGCCAAAAACTGACCTTACCGCCGGGCACCGAAGCCCGGCATGTTTTCCTCCAACCGTTGCATCAGCCCAATGCTTGACCTCAAGAACACTCCACCGGCAACCGTCGATGCCTGTCGACTCGTCATCAAAGTCGGCTCCTCACTTGTAACCAATGAAGGAAAAGGCCTTGATCTGGATGCGGTGGAGCAATGGGCCAGCCAGATCGCCGCCCTGCATACCGAAGAACGGCAAGTTGTACTGGTTTCCAGCGGTGCGATCGCTGAGGGCATGGCTCGCCTGGGCTGGCCGCGCCGCCCCAGTGCCATGCACGAACTGCAGGCGGCCGCTGCGGTTGGGCAAATGGGCCTGGTACAAGCTTATGAAGCCGCCTTTGCCCGGCACGGCATACGCACCGCACAGATTCTTCTCACCCATGAAGACCTTGCCGACCGACGGAGGTATCTGAACGCCCGCAGTACCCTTTACACCTTGCTGGGCCTGGGGGTCGTGCCAATCGTCAATGAAAACGACACGGTGGTCACCGACGAAATCCGCCTTGGCGACAATGACACTCTGGGCGCGCTGGTAACCAACCTGATCGAAGCTGAAACCCTGATCATCCTCACAGACCAGAGCGGTCTCTACACAGCAGACCCGCGCAAGGACCCTTCCGCCACATTGATTGAAGTGGCCCGCGCCGGTGACGCCGAACTGGAGAAAATGGCAGGCGGTTCAGGAAGCAATATCGGTACTGGTGGCATGCTCACCAAAGTGTTGGCGGCCAAACGGGCCGCCAACAGCGGCGGCCACACCATTATCGCCAGCGGCCGGGAACCACGTGTGCTGGAACGCCTGGCAGCAGGGGAGCGCATTGGCACGGAGTTGCGTGCAGTGTTGCCGATAAAGTCGGCGCGCCAGCGCTGGTTGGCCAACCATCTGCGTCTGCGGGGACGACTCACGCTGGATCGCGGTGCGGTGAAGGCCCTTACCGAGGGGCACAAGAGCCTGCTGGCCATTGGCGTAACAGACGTTCAAGGGGACTTCGAACGGGGCGATGTGGTGGCCTGCCTGGACGAAAATGGCAAAGAACTTGCACGCGGCCTGATCAATTATTCTTCCAGCGACACCCGGCGGATACTGCGCCAGCCCAGCCACCGCATTGCCGAGATTCTGGGCCACATGACGGACCCCGAGCTCATGCACCGTGACAACATGATTGTGCTGCAGCCTGCCTCGAAAAACCTGACCGCTCAACCCTCGAATTCGTGAGGTGCCGGGGCCTCGAACTCCACGCAGAGTTCGTAGCCCACCCCCCGTAAAGAGCGGATTGGGAATTCCAGCCCTGCGGCACCAAATTTCTTGCGCAGACGGCTCATCAGAACGCTCAGCCGGCGTGTGCCAAAGCTGCGAGCTTCCCCATTTTCCCCATTAGGTTCGCCGGCTGCACCATGGATGTCGTCCAGGACACCATGGCTGAGCCGCTTGTCAGGGGAATTGCAGAGTGCCAGCAATAGAGTACGCTCGGCAGAGGTGAGTGCCACCGCCACACCGTGTGGAGATTCAATTTCCCAGCCACGGCGATTAAACCGCCAGACCGTGCCGGTGCCAGCCTGCCTGACTGCCAGCAGACGCCGAAGATTCGACGCGAGGAGGTCTGCGCGGACCGAAGCCGGCCAACACACTGCAATGCCCAGAGCCATGGCTTGAGAGACAGAAGCCTCAGTGAACTGGGAAAGTACTGCAAACACGGGAGTGGACGGCGTTGCGGAGCGGAGCTGGCGCGCTACTTGGCACCAATGGTTGAATGGCCCGGCAAGCAAGACCAGCGAGGGTTCCGGCTTGCCACCCTGCAGGCTGAGCGCACCCAACAAACGACGTATTTCCGTATGAAGGCGCAGGCCCAGACCTTGCCGCAGTAATGCCATCTGCAAACTGCCTACCCAACCAGAATTGGCGGAAGCAAACAGGTGCACGAACCCCGCAGTCATTCGCAACCTCCAACACGAATGTGTTCAAAACAAAAAAACCGTTTGTTAATGACTGTACCCTTAAATACTCACGTTTGTGATTACGGAAATCACCAACGTGATTTAAGCAGCCGGTTCAATCACAGTTGTGAACACGTTCGGCTCTCGTCTCAAGTATGCACGCACCTTGCGCAAGTTATCCCAGGCGGAACTTGCGCGGGCCTGCGGCTTGTCCCAGGGAACCATAGGCAATTACGAAGCTGGTACGCGGCAAAACCCGCAGCAGGTGTTTCGCATCGCAGAAGTACTGGAAGTGTCACCGGCCTGGCTGGCCATGAATGCCGGCCCCATGGAATTGCCCGCCGGCACTGGCGTGTCGGAACCCGCAGCTTTACTGAGCAACACCGTCTGGCCTTTGCCCGGCATTGATCCTTCCCGCATCTGGGCTCTACCAATGCACAAGCGCGAGCTGCTGTCTCAAGCCGTAAACAGCATGCTGGCGATACTGGAAGAAGGTGAATAAGAAAAAACAGGGAGCCGTAGCTCCCTGCCGAAATGCGCAACCTGCTATTTGGAGCTGTCTCGCCTACTGCTGCACCGCATAAAGGTAGAGCTCCACACGACGATTCATTGCCCGCCCTTCAGCCGTGGAGTTGTCAGCCACGGGGTTGTTCGGGCCGCGCCCTTCCGACATCAAACGGCTGCGATCCACGCCGCGCGCGTTCAAGTAATTAGTCACGGCATTGGCGCGGTTCACGGACAGGGTCTGGTTCACCTGCATCGTACCGGTGCTGTCGGTATGACCAATGGCCTTGGCGCGCAGTTCGGGATGCTGCACCAGCGCACGGGCCACGCTATCGAGAACCGGCATGAGTTCCGGCTTCAGGTCATACTTGCCAGTATCGAAAGAAACGTTGCTCGGGATGTTGACCCGCAATGTCCCATCCGGCATTTCAGTGACATCCACGCCCAAGCTGGAGGCACCGGATTTTTCAACGTCGTTCTTCACGCCGGACCAGTTGTAACCCACGATGCCACCAGCCACGGCACCAATGCCGGCACCAATGGCGGCGGCC
Source organism: Alcaligenaceae bacterium (assembly GCA_029263795.1). GTDB lineage: Bacteria > Pseudomonadota > Gammaproteobacteria > Burkholderiales > Burkholderiaceae_B > Yanghanlia. The sequence goes on along the minus strand of JAJUFI010000003.1, from coordinate 23,975 downwards.
CGGCTGCTGTCGCCGATCAACGCCCCCAGACCGGCCCCAAGGGCAGCACCCGTGCCGGCGCCAACAGCAGTCCGCCCCCCCTGCCCCATTTCCCCCATATGGGCGCAGCCGACCGCCAGCACAGCTGCACCCAGGCATGCAGCCAGGCGCGTCATACGCAATGAAACTTTCATGTCGTTCTCCTCTTGTCCTATACGGATTACTACCGAGAACAATCGTAACAAGAGCGGCTGTTCAGGATTGTTAAATTTGGTTCAATGCAGAATCTGTTGCAGGAATAGTTGCGTACGCTCGTGCTGGGGTGAATCGAAGAACACGTCGGGGCTGTTTTCCTCGATAATCTGGCCCTGGTCCATGAAGATGACTCGGTCGGCAACCTTGCGAGCGAACCCCATCTCGTGAGTGACGCACAGCATAGTCATGCCGCTTTCTTCGGCCAGGTTGACCATAACGTCCAGCACTTCCTTGACCATTTCCGGGTCCAGCGCTGACGTAGGTTCGTCAAACAGCATGATTTTCGGGTTCATGCATAGCGAACGGGCGATGGCAACCCGCTGCTGCTGCCCACCAGATAACTGCCCAGGGTATTTGTCTGCCTGCTCCGGAATACGCACACGTTCCAGATATTTCATGGCAGTGGCTTCTGCTTCTGCCTTGCTTTTCTTCAATACCCAGATCGGCCCCAGCGTCAAGTTTTCCATCACCGTGAGGTGCGGAAAGAGATTGAAATGCTGGAATACCATGCCGACTTCACGACGAATCACCTCGATGTTCTTCAGATCGTTCGTCAGCTCCGTGCCATCCACCAGTATGCGGCCCTGCTGGTGTTCCTCCAGGCGATTAATGCAGCGGATCATGGTGGACTTGCCCGAACCTGAGGGCCCGCATATGACGATACGTTCGCCCTGGGCGACCTCCAGGTTCAGATTACGCAGCACGTGAAACTGTCCGTACCACTTGTTGACGTTTTCAAGGCGAATGATGGCCTCGGACATGCTCGACTCCTTGTTCCGCTTCTTCAGCGTTGATATCCCTTGTCCAGGTGGCGCTCGAGCGCCTGGCTGTAACGGGAAATCGCATAACAGAATATGAAATAGATGACCGCGATGAATACATAGGCTTCCACACTGAACCCCCGCCATGCAGCGTCGGCAATGGCTGCCTTCGCCGCCTGCGTGAGGTCGAAGATGCCGATGATCACGACTAACGATGTGTCCTTGAATAGGGCGATGAAAATCCCCACCAGCGGCGGGATGACCACCTTCAGCGCCTGGGGCAGGATGATGAGTCGTGTCTGCTGCCAGTAAGTCAGGCCCAGGGAATCCGCCCCCTCATACTGCCCTTTCGGTATGGACTGCAAGCCGCCACGCACCGTCTCGGCAATGTAGGCTGCCGCAAACAGGATGATGGCAATCTGTGCCCTCAGCAGCTTGTCGATGGAAAACCCTTCCGGCAGGAACAGGGGCAGCATCACTGAGGACATGAACAACAGGCTGATAAGTGGCACACCACGTATCAACTCGATGTAAACCACACAGAGCGACTTGATGGCTGGCATTCTGGAGCGGCGCCCCAGTGCCAGCAACACCCCTAGGGGAAAGGCGAAGGCAATGCCGAAGGTCGACAGAATCAAGGTGACGGGCAACCCACCCCAGCGAGCATTTTCCACATAGGAAAGCCCGAATACCCCACCCCACATCAGTACGGCCACAGCGACCAGGGCGACGGCCCACACTGCCACCAGCCACACTGACCAAAAGCGACGGATGGCGCTGCACACAAGCGCGGCGACAAGAATGATGGAAGCCAGCAGTGGACGCCACTGTTCGTCATACGGATAGACACCGAAGAGTATCAGCCGGTGTTTCTCGGCGACAAAGGCCCAGCATGCCCCCTCGGCCTTGCGGCATTCCTGGGCAGTGCTGGACGTGAAGTCGGCGTCGAAGAACAGCCAGTCCAGCATTGCCGGGACGGCCAGAATCAGCAGCCAAGCCACCAGAACGGTCAGCAGGATGTTCAGTGGCGACGAAAACAGGTTTTCTTTCAGCCAGGTGACCTTGTTCCCAGGGGGGCGCGGCGCGAGTTCGGGAGAAGCAGGAATCGCACTCATGTCAGCGCTCCACCAGCGCAATGCGCTTGTTGTACCAATTCATGAATATCGAAATCGAAAGGCTCACGGTCAGATAGGCAGCCATGATGATGAGAATGCCCTCGATTGCCTGTCCAGTCTGATTCAAAGTGGTGTTCACCACAGAAACGATATCGGGATAGCCGATCGCCACTGCCAGCGAGCTGTTCTTGGTGAGATTGAGATACTGGCTCGTCATGGGCGGCACGATAACGCGCAATGCCTGGGGAAGAACCACCAGCCTGAGTGTGCGGGAACGGGGCAGCCCGAGTGCCTCGGCAGCCTCCCACTGGCCCTTGCCCACGGCCTGGATGCCGGAGCGCACGACTTCGGCGATGAAAGCCGCGGTATAGATGACCAGGCCCAGTAGCAGAGCCGAGAATTCAGGCGAAAGGGTGATGCCCCCCACGAAGTTGAAGCCCCTGAGTTCGGGTACCACTACGGAAAGCTCGGCACCGCCTGCCATCCAGCCTGCCAGCGGCAGCGCCAGCAACAGAGCAATTGAGACACTGCCTACCGGAAACAGCTGGCCGGTAGCGGCCTGACGCTTGCGTGCCCAGTGCGCCACGAGAATGACCAGCACGATGGCCAGGCCCAGCCCACCCAGTATCCAGTCCAGCGCGTCACCCTGCAGGGACGGCAGTTTCAAGCCGCGATTTGATAGGAAAACGCCGGGAAGTGGCGAGAGCGCCTGACGAGGCCCGGGCATGTTCTCGGTAATGATCGCATACCAGAAGAACAGCTGCAGCAGAAGCGGTATATTGCGCATCACCTCGACATAGACGCTTGCAACCCTGGATACCAGCCAGTTCTTGGACAGACGTGCAATGCCGATAAGGGTGCCCAGCAATGTGGCCAGCACAATTCCGACTACCGACACGCGGAGCGTGTTCAGCAGACCCACCCAGATCGCGCGGCCGTATGTGTCGGCGGGGGTATATTCAATGAGTGACTCACCAATGGCGAACCCGGCTTCCCGCCCGAGGAAGCCAAACCCTGTAGATATGTTGCGTACTGACAGATTGTGCAGCGTGTTTGAAACGAGGTACCAGACGACAAAGCCGACGATACCCACCACGAGGACCTGATAAAGCAGGGCTCGCGTGGAAGGATCATTCCAGGATAATCGCCTGCTGCGTGGCGGCGAAGCGGAGGTGCTCTGTTTAGTCATGGAAGTCTGATTCCGGCGGAATTGACCGGTTTGAACGGTTTGCTGCGGCGCACGGCCTTGCCTGACGCGCCGCCTGTACTACGAAAAACGCCGGTCGGGTGGGCGGTGCCAATGCACCGCCACAGGCCAGACCGGAAACCCCGGAGAGGGGATATTAGCGGATGGGCCAGCCGTACATAAGGCCGCCGTCCTTCCAGAGGGCGTTCAGCCCACGCTCGAGCTTCATGGGCGAGGAAGCACCGATATTGCGATCGAAGGACTCACCGTAGTTGCCGACCTGCTTGATGATGTTGTAGGCCCACTTATTGTCCAGACCCAGTCCCTTGCCCATTTCGCCGGTCACGCCCAGGATACGTTGAACGTTGGGATTCTGGCTCTTGGTCATCTCGTCGACGTTCTTGGACGTGATGCCGTACTCTTCGGCCTCGATCATGGCGTTGAGCGCCCAGCGAACAACCATGAACCATTCGTCGTCACCCTGACGCACCATGGGGCCGAGTGGCTCCTTGGAGAAGTCTTCGGGCAGAATCACGTGATCATCAGGGTTGGGCAGTGTGGCGCGCACGGTGGCCAGGCCGGACTTGTCAGTGGTGAAGGCGTCGCAGCGGCCGCCCTCATAGGAACGCATGGCTTCATCCGGGCTGTTGATCACGACCGGCGTGAATTTAAGGCCATTGGAACGGAACCAGTCTGCCAGGTTCAGCTCGGTGGTGGTGCCGGGCTGTACGCAGACGGTCGCGTTGTCCAGTTCCTTGGCACTGCTGACGCCCAGTTCCTTCTTGACCATGATGCCCTGGCTATCGTAGTAGTTGATGCCGGTGCTCATCAGGCCCAGGGTGGTGTCACGCGTCAGGGTCGCGGTGGTATTGCGTGTGAGTACGTCAATTTCACCGGACTGCAGCGCAGTGAAACGCTGCTGGGTGGTTACCGAGGTGACCTTGAACTTCGTGGCGTCGCCGAACACCATGGCAGCAATGGCACGGCAGATGTCGACGTCAACGCCGTTCCATTCGCCCCGGCTATCCGCGATGGAAAAGCCGGGCAGCCCAGTATGTACGCCGCACTGCACGAAACCCTTCTTCTTCACTGCGTCGAAGGTCTCGCCCGCGTGCGCACCGGCACCAATGAAGAACAGGGACGCGCCAATGACCAACGCTGATTTGAATTTCATGGAATATCCTCTTGGTTGTCGTTGTGACCGCTAGTTCGTGGCATACAATGAGCATCCACAGCTTCAAGAATGTAGCCGTTCGTTTACCGCCCGTAACATGGGGGATATCCCTTGAGGCCTTTGCAAAAATAAAGGCCAGCCCACAGTGTTGGTACGTTTCCGATGATCGAATTCCAGCATGTTTTCAAATCCTACGGACGCGGCCGCAACATTCTGGCGGACGTGAATTTCCGCATAGAACCTGGCGAATTCGTATTCGTTTCAGGGCCGTCCGGAGCCGGGAAATCAACGCTGCTGAAACTCATCGGCGGGCTGGAGCCACCCAGCCGTGGGGCCACTCTCATCAACGGGCATCGCAGCGATCGCATGCCTGCCCGCGCCCGGCCCTACCTGCGAAGGGCTGTGGGGGTGATTCTGCAGGACACCCACCTGCTGTACGACCGAAGCGCCATCCAGAACGTTCTGCTGCCCCTGGCGGTAACGGGCCACAGCCCGGCGCAGTCCCTGTCCCGTGCACGGGCTGCCATGGAAAAAGTCGGCCTCGCCGGGAAGGAAGACCTCAATCCCATAGAAATGTCGGGCGGCGAGCAGCAGCGCCTTGCCATCGCCCGGGCCATCGTCAATCGACCTTCCATCCTGATTGCCGATGAACCAACCGCCAACCTTGACGAGGAAAGTGCCCGCCGCATCATGGACGTCTTCCGCGACTTCAACCGCGTGGGTGTAACCACCCTCATCGCTTCGCATGACCGTAGCCTGATGGCCGACTACGCACGGCGCACCATGCGTATCGAAGGCGGCCGCTTCACCGACATTCCGGGGGTCTGATGCTGCGCTGGCTGAATCAACATCGTTATGCGCTGGGAGTCGCATTCCGGCGCCTTCGCAACCAGCCGTTCTCCTCACTATGCAATATTCTGGTGATCAGCCTCAGTCTGGCTGTGCCGATTGTGGTGGCCGCCGTACTCGATACGGCCAGGCCCGTAATCAGTCAGCTGCCGGTTTCCGCTGAAGTCACCCTGTATCTGGACCTCAGTGCCCCCCCTGAAGCCGCCCGGAAAATCAGCGCGGAGCTGCAACGCGCACATGCGGAGGAAATCGAATCCCTCGAGATCGTCACGCGCGAACAAGCGCTGCAGCTGCTGCGCAGCCGTCCCGCCTGGTCGGACGCCCTTGCCGTGCTGCCTGACAATCCCCTGCCTGATGCCATTGTCATTACTCTGCGCCAGCACCCGGAAATCGCGCAAACCACCGACCGCCTGAGCAAACAATGGCGCGAGCTGGATCTGGTGGATGCCGTCCAGGTTGACAGCGCCTGGGTTCAGCGCCTGCAAGCCTTGCTGGACTTCCTCGGTATTGGCCTATGGATGCTCGCCATGGGCGTGGCGGTTGTCGTGCTTGCAACGGTGTTCAATACGGTGCGTCTGCAGGCCCTCACGCAGCGCGAGGAAATCGCCATCGCCCGCCTGGTGGGCGCCACGGAGAGCTTCGTGCGCAGGCCCTTCCTGTATCTGGGAGCACTGACAGGTCTGTTGTCGTCGGTCCTGGCCGTTACCATTGCCTGGGCCGCCCTGCAGCCTCTTGGAACCGCAATCAACCGGCTGGCCAACAGCTACGGAACCGAACTGCCCCTGCACCTTCCCGACGGTGTCAGCCTCATTCTGGCGGGCATCGTGGTCGCCATCCTGGGCTCTTTGTCAGCGCGCTGGTCGGTCTATCGCAACACCCACTTTTGATGATGTCCTCACCTTCCAGCCTGCACGACTTCGCACAACAGGTCTGCGACTGGCAACGCCAGCATGGCCGACACCACCTGCCCTGGCAGGGCACAACAGACCCCTATCGGGTCTGGCTGTCTGAAATCATGCTGCAGCAGACCCAGGTCAGCACCGTTATCCCCTATTACGAACGCTTCCTGGTTCGGTTTCCGAGCATCCAGAGCCTGGCTCAGGCTTCGCAAGAAGAAGTCATGCCCTACTGGGCTGGCCTGGGGTATTACGCTCGGGCGCGTAATCTGCACCGCTGTGCACAGGTTGTGGTCAATGAGCATGGCGGTCGCTTTCCCGCAACCGCCGAGGAACTTGCCGCTCTACCCGGTATCGGCCGGTCCACTGCCGCCGCAATAGCCGCCTTCTGTCATGGGGAACGCTCGCCCATCATGGACGGCAACGTCAAGCGCCTGTTCACGCGGTATTTTGGAGTCCACGGCTACCCCGGACTGCGGGCGGTGGAACAGCAGCTTTGGGCACTGGCCGAAGCTGCTGTGGAACAGGCCGGCGCGGACCTGGACATGGGAGCCTACACGCAGGGCCTGATGGACTTGGGCGCTCAAATCTGTACGCGCAGCAAGCCCCTATGCGACAAATGCCCTCTGGCGGGTGATTGCGAAGCCCGTTTGCGCGGCCTGCAGGACGTGCTGCCGGAACGGCGTCCGAAGCGCGTTGTACCCGAGCGCCACTGCGCCATGCTGCTATTGCACCATGATGGCCACATGCTTCTGGAAAAACAGCCCGAACCCGGCCTGTGGGGGGGCTTGTGGAGCCTGCCCCGCTACGAATCCCAGGAGGACATGGAGGCGGATTGCCTGGCCCGGGGAATTTCGATGAACGAAGAGGGCCGCATGGCTACTTTCGTGCATACGTTCACGCATTTCCGCCTGCATATAGAGCCCTGGCTGCTGGAAGCACCCGCTGGGCTGAATGAAACCCGCCCCAGGGAGGCCTGGTTCGCCTTAGATGAACTGTCGCAGGCCGCGACCCCCGCACCAGTGCGCGCATTGCTCGATGCACTGCCCATGAAGGCTGGCCGCTAGAAAAAGGCAGGCAAGGAGAATCGTCAGTCGCGCTCGCGCGGCGGCTGGTAGCTGCTAATGCTCATGAGTATGCCTCCAGCCACCCCCAGCGTCAGCAGCGCCGTGCCTCCGTAGCTCAGGAAAGGCAGGGGCACTCCCACCACCGGCAGTATGCCTGTCACCATGCCGATGTTCACGAACACATAGGTGAAGAACATCATGGACATGGCTCCCGCCAGCAGGCGCCCATATTGAGTACGCGCCTGAAGCGCAATGTGCAGCCCACGCATCACCAGCAGGCCATACAGCACCAGCATCATGATGCCACCGTAGAGCCCGAATTCTTCAGCGTAAACGGCAAAGATGAAGTCGGTCGTGCGCTCCGGAATGAAGTCCAGATGCGACTGGGTGCCTTTCAGATAGCCCTTGCCATATATGCCTCCGGAACCGATGGCAATCATGGACTGAATGGTGTGGAAGCCCTTGCCCAGAGGATCGGATGTCGGATCAAGCAAGGTGCATACGCGATGCTTCTGATAGTCGTGCAGAACCACCCAGTCAACCTCCGGCCGGCAGATCTGATCCTCGTAATGGATGACCCCACCTATCAGCAGCGCACCGCCCACGAACAGTGGCACCAGCAGCCGGAAAGAAAGCCCACCAAAATAGATCACGAAAAAACCGCTGGCAAAAACCAGCAGGGCTGTACCCAGGTCGGGCTGACGCACGATGAGGATAAAGGGAATGGCGAGCAGCACGAGGGTAACGAAAAAGTCGCGCACACGCAGACTGCCTTTGTTCTTATGAAGATACCAGGCCAGCATCATGGGCACGGATATTTTCAGCATCTCGGAAGGCTGAATTCGAATCAGCCCGAGGTCCAGCCAGCGGGTGGCACCCTTGCTCGTTTCCCCAAAGAATTCCACCCCTAGCAGCAAAATCACCCCTACCGCATACACATAGGGCGAAAGCCGCATCAACAAAGGTGGGGGCAGTGCTGCCGCAATCCACATGGCGGCAAACGCCACCACAAAATTCCGGGATTGCTCCGCGAAGCGCCAGTCCGTGCCGCCCACCGCCGAGTGCATGATGGTCAGACCCAGCACCGCCATGATCAGTAGCAGGGCCAGCAAGGGCCAGTCAAAGGCCGTGAGTATTCGAATTCCCTGATTGGCCAGCCGCCGTTTCATTCCACACTCCTGAGCTGGATGCGCAAGGTCGGCTGCGGGCCGACGGGCACACGAACAGGTGACTCATCATCACGGGAAGGTGGGGGCAAGTGCTCAGGAGGAATCACTGCATCGGGAGATTCCCCCTGTGCTTCTTCTTCCAGCTCGTCGGAATCCGCCAGTGGCTCTGCAGCCCGCATACCTGCCATCGCCCGCGCCTCTACCCGCTTGGGATCCAGCCAGTAATCGAACACCTTGCGCGCAATCGGCGCGGCAGCCGCCGTTCCCCAGCCTCCATTTTCCACGATGACCGCCACCGCAATCTGCGGGTCTTCCACGGGTGCGTAAGCCATGAAAAGGGAGTGATCGCGCAGGCGCTCATCCACCGCATCCGCGTCATAACGCGCGCCCCTGAGACTGAAAACCTGGGCCGTTCCCGTCTTGCCGGCTGCCTGATAATGCGTGTCCTTGAACACCCGGCGGGCCGTTCCCTTGCGCACCACATCGACCATGGCATCACGGATCACCGCCAGGTTCTGCGGCTTGAGCGGAATGACGTGGGAAGGCTCGGTGACAGTTTTTTCAACCGTGCCGGAGCGTGACCAGTGAATCTCATCCACCAGATGAGGCCGCATGTACACGCCGTTATTGGCGAGAACCGAAGTCGCTTGAGCCAGTTGCAGCAATGTGAAGGAGTTGTACCCCTGCCCCACGGCCACTGAAACGGTTTCGCCCGCATACCAGCGCTGCTGCGAAGGCTTCTTGTAGGCACTGCGTTTCCATTCCGTGGAGGGCAGGACACCGCGCCGTTCGCCGTCAAGGTCGATGCCCGTCCGCTGCCCAAAACCAAACTGTTTGGAAAAATCATGCAGTGCGTTCACGCCGATTTCCGGGCCGAGAGAGAAGAAATACGTGTCGGAAGACACCACAATGGCCCGGTGCATGTCGGTAGGCCCGTACGCGGCCCCCCCCGCATTGCGGAAGCGCTGGCCCCCGAACTCGAAGTACCCCGGGTCCTGGATACGATCCTTGGCGCCACGCTTGCCGAGTTCCAGGGCGGCCAGGGCCACAAAGGGCTTGTAAGTGGAACCGATAGGATAAGTGCCGGTGAGGGGCCGGTTCACCAGAGGATGGTCCGGTGATTCATTCAGGCGCTTCCAGTTTTCGACGTCAATCCCGTCCACAAAGAGGTTGGGGTCAAAAGACGGTGCTGATACAAAGGCCAGGACCTCCCCGGTGGGCGGATGAATGGCCACCAGCGCACCGCGGCGCCCTTCGAATTCCTTTTCGGCCACCTTCTGCAGGTGAATATCCAGGGAAAGCCGTAGATTCGCGCCGGGAACAGGGTCAATGCGACTGAGTGTGCGCACCGGCCGGCCGGAGGCCGTAACTTCCACCTCTTCCACACCAGTGCGGCCGTGGAGCACTTCTTCCCAAGTGCTCTCTATGCCCTTCTTGCCTATTACCTGTGTGCCTCGATAGTTGCCGATATTGCCTTCTTCTTCCAGGCGCTGCAGGTCGGCTTCCGAAATTCTGCCCACATAGCCCAGAACATGTGCAGCTGTTTCCCCGTGAGGATATTCGCGCACCCAGCGCGCCTGCAGTTCCACCCCCGGGAAACGCCAGGAATGGGCTGCGAACCAATAGGCCTCTTCGTCCGTCAGGTTATTGCGCAGCAGGATTTCGGTATAGCGACCGTTCTGGCTGACATTCTTGAGAAAACGGCGGCGGTCGCGCGGAGTGATTTCCACCAGCTCACCAATTTCATCAAGCATGGTCTCCATGTCGCCTTGTACTCGCGCCGGAACCACGGACAAAGTGTAATCGCGATGATTGCTGGCCAACACGATGCCATTGCGGTCCACGATCTCGCCTCGCCGGGGCGGAATGGGCACCACAGTAATGCGATTCTGTTCAGCCCGCGCCGACAGACTGTCATGACGCACAACCTGCAAATGCCAGAGACGGGCACCCAGCAGGCAGAAACAGAGCAGCGCAAATAGGCCGGCCACCCACACACGCACGGCCATGCGCTTGCGTTGGATCTGGGAGGTTTTCTTGAACTCGAACATGAGCCGCGCCGCCTTCAGACCGCGCCGCCGTCGCCTTCCTCATGGCGACGCTGCGGCATCTGCAACAGCACATCGACCAAGGGCCAGAGCAGCGCCATGAGGAAGGCGGACCAGAGCCAATTCCATCCCAGCCACTCCCCCGCCAGCCAGCCTTCTATCAAACGGCTTGCTGATTTGGCTATGACGAAGATGGGCAGCACATGAAGGCACTGAACCACCGAATTGAAGCGCTGCAGCCGCCGTGAAAGCACCAGGGTGCCGTAGGCGGCAAGCGTGTAGGTAAGGGCATGCACTCCAAGCAGGCTGCCGTCATGCACGTCCATCAGAATGCCGAAACAGAAAGCAGTGCCCATGCCCATGCGTCGTGGCTCGTTCAGGCACCAATAGGCGATGACCAGCAGGAGGAGATCCGGCGCGGGCTGCCACACCCGCCATGGAAGAAGGGAAAACAGCCAGACCGCGATAACGCTGAACCAGATGAAACCAGGGTTCGCTGCCAGCCGGAAAGGCGCGGTATCGATGGGCTCCAGCGAAGAGAGCCCCGCTCTCTTGCGCGTGACCTCGACCTTGACACGGCGGGCCATCAGCGCAGATCTCCAGGAGAACCGTTGAGAGCTTCCCGGTGACGCTTGGCTTCTTCGACGTCTACCTGCAACACCAGGAAATGCCGGTGCCGTTCCGGATGGGCCAGCGGTGAAGCCAGAGCCATGGCAAAGCCCGTGGCCGAGTCCCTGTGGACGCTGTCGACCCTTGCAACAGACAGCCCAGCAGGAAACAACCCGCCAATTCCACTGGTAACGAGCTCATCGCCCGGTTCAATGTCTGCATTTGCGGTGAGATAACGTACTTCCATCTTTCCATCGGCACCGCCACCAAAGGCGATCAGGCGCAGGCCGTTGCGCAGGATCTGCACCGGAATGGAAAGTTTGTCGTCATTGATGAGCGCGGCTTCCGACGTGAAGGGGGTGACGCGCACGATCTGGCCGACCACTCCACCTTCATCAATCACGGGCATACCTGGTTGTATGCCGCTGGAACTTCCTTTGTTGAAAACCAGGTGGTGATTGAAGGCACTGGTGGGCTCGAACAGCACTTCAACCGCGATGGCCGGCTGAGTGACCGTACCCGGCACATTCAGGAGACGCCGTAACTGGTCATTCTCGGCCGCCAGCTGTGCCGCATGCGTGGCCATTTGCGCCAGCTCGATGCGCTGCCGCTGCAGGGCTTCTTTCTCGATGCGCATTTCATTGGCGGCATCGATCCAGCCCTTGACGCGCTCCACACCATCACGCGGGGCCAGCATGATGCGCTGGAAGGGATAAAGCAGAACCGAAATTCCCTGCCGCATGGGTTCCAGGGTTGACCAGCGGGCGTCCACCAGCAACAGGGCAAGCGCAAGAAAAGCCAGCGCGAACAGCCGAACTTCGGCTGGCGGACCGTGTCTGAACAACTTCAGCGAGCCGTTTTCCTGCATGAGTCTGTTGAACACCACCCGCGCCGGACCGCGCACGGGTCAGTGCAATACCGATATCAATCGTAAATGAAAACGCTGCCCAGCTTCTCGAGATGCTCGAGCGCTTCGCCGCAACCACGCACCACGCAGGTGAGGGGATCTTCGGCGACAACCACCGGGAGGCCGGTTTCTTCCTGCAGCAGACGGTCCAGATCGCGCAGCAGCGCACCGCCCCCGGTCAAGGCAATGCCCTTGTCCGTGATGTCGGCACCCAGCTCCGGTGGGGTCTGTTCCAGACCGGTCTTGACCGCAGAAACGATCTGATTGAGAGGATCGGTAAGGGATTCGAGGATCTCGTTGGACGAAACTGTGAAGCTGCGTGGCACCCCTTCGGAGAGGTTGCGCCCCTTGACTTCCAGTTCCTTGATCTCGGAACCCGGGAAAGCGGACCCAATTTCCTTCTTGATGAGTTCGGCCGTGGGTTCGCCAATGAGCATACCGTAGTTGCGACGGATGTAATTGATGATGGCCTCGTCGAACTTGTCGCCACCGACTCTTACGGAGCCCTTGTAAACCATGCCGCCCAGGGAAATGATGGCGACTTCCGTCGTGCCACCGCCGATATCGACCACCATAGAACCGCTGGCGTCAGATACGGCAAGCCCTGCGCCAATTGCCGCAGCCATGGGCTCTTCAATGAGGTACACCTGGCTCGCACCGGCACCCAGTGCCGACTCACGGATGGCGCGGCGCTCAACCTGGGTGGAACCGCAGGGAACGCAAATGATGATGCGCGGGCTGGGTGCGAACATGCTGCGCGGGTGGACCATGCGAATGAACTGCTTGAGCATTTGCTCGGTCACGGTGAAGTCGGCAATGACGCCGTCTTTCATGGGGCGGATCGCTTCAATATTGCCCGGCACCCGGCCCAGCATCTGCTTGGCCTCGCGCCCGACTGCCTGAATGATTTGCTTGCCGCCTGGCCCGCCTTCCTGGCGGATGGCAACCACCGACGGTTCATCGAGCACGATACCTTTGCCCCGAACGTAAATCAGGGTGTTGGCGGTACCGAGGTCGATCGCCATATCGCTGGAGAAATAACTGCGGAGAAATCCGAACATGGGGTCTGGGACTTGAATGTGGAGAACTCGGTATGTCCGGAGGCGTTAAACGTACACCCGCGCACCTGGTGCCGCGCGCTGCGGGAAGCCGGACTATCCGATCAAACAAGGAATGATAACTTATAATCGGTGTTTGTTAGCATTGAATAACGGCTGCTGTAACCCTTTGATATAGCCGTAACAATTCCTATTTCCCGCCCCCAGGTCAACATACTCATGGCAATTTCCGAGCAAGACGTGAAGCGCATCGCACGGCTGGCGCGCATCGAACTTTCGCCTGAAGATGCCGTCCAGACCCAGAAGGAACTCAATGATATCCTCGGTCTGATGGCGCGTCTGCAGGCAATCGACACCACGGGTGTAGAACCCATGGCGCACCCCCTCTCTGCCCACCAGGACATCCAACTGCGCCTGCGCGATGACGTAGCCGCCCCTACCATGACGGAAAACGAGCGCGCCGAACTCATGGCCAATGCGCCCGCCCAGGCAGAAGGCCTCTTCCTCGTGCCAACGGTCATCGAGTAAAGCATGGCAAACCTTCCCCTTCACACCCAGTTTCCCAGTATTCAGGCATTGCGCGATGCAGTCCGCAGCGGCGAAGTCAGCGCCGTCGAGCTGGCCCGCAGTGCACTCGAGGCCATCGAAGCCCAGTCCAAACTGAATGCATTCCTGCATGTCGATGCAGACCTCACCCTGGCCCAGGCCGCCAAGGCGGACACCGCACTCAAGTCGGGTGACGCCCCTGCGCTGGCCGGTGTGCCCATCGCGCACAAAGACGTCTTCGTCACGCGCGGGTGGCGCACCACGGCGGCCAGCCGCATGCTGGAAAATTACGTCAGCCCCTTTGACGCAACGGTAGTCAGCCGCCTGGCTGACGCGGGCGCCGTATCGCTGGGCAAGCTCAACTGCGACGAGTTCGCCATGGGCTCCGGCAACGAAACGTCCTACTTCGGAAAAACGCTGAACCCATGGGACCACAACCGGGTTCCCGGCGGTTCATCCGGCGGTTCTGCCGCCGCCGTGGCAGCTGGCCTCGTCATGGCGTCCACCGGTACCGATACCGGTGGTTCCATCCGCCAGCCTTCCGCGTTCTGCGGCTTGTCGGGAATCAAGCCCACTTATGGCACGGTATCGCGCTTCGGGATCATCGCCTACGGTTCCAGCCTGGACCAGGCCGGTGCAATCGCCCGCCACGCCCGCGACCTGCTTGAACTTCTGGAACCCATGGTCGGCTTCGACCCCATGGACTCCACCAGCCTGGAAAGCTGCAACGGCCAAACGAATGATGCTAAGCGCATCCGCAGCAGCTTCGATGCGGCACTGGCCACCCAGCAACAGAAAGGTAGCCGTCCGTTGCAAGGGCTGCGCATCGGTGTGCCACGTGAATACTTCAACGGCGGTCTGTCGACTGATGTCGCCCAGGCGGTGGAACAGGCACTGCGCACCTTTGAAGATCTTGGCGCCGTGCGAGTGGAAATTTCCCTGCCGCGCACTGAACTTTGCATTCCGGCCTACTACGTCATCGCTCCCGCGGAAGCGTCCACCAACCTGTCCCGCTTCGACGGTGTACGGTTCGGCCATCGTGCTGCTGAATACTCCGACCTCGAAGAGATGACCAGCCGTTCGCGCTTTGAAGGGTTTGGCCCTGAAGTTCGTCGCCGCATCCTGGCCGGCACCTACGTACTCTGCCACGGCTACTACGACGCCTACTACCTGCAGGCACAGCGTGTGCGCCGTATGATCACCGACGATTTCCAACGGGCGTTTTCGGAACACTGTGACGTCATCATGGGCCCAGTCGCGCCAAACGTCGCCCGCCTGATCGGCGACAACAGCGAAGACCCGATCGCCGATTGGCTGTCCGACATCTACACGCTCAGCGTGAACCTGGCCGGCCTGCCGGCCATGTCGGTCCCCTGCGGCTTCAGCGCCGAGCCCAAGCTCCCCATCGGGCTGCAGATCATCGGCAATTACTTCGCAGAAGGCGAACTGCTCGCCATCGCTGACTGCTTCCAGCAGGCCACCGACTGGCATCAACGTACTCCAGGACAGCAATAATGGATTGGGAAATCGTCATCGGCCTGGAAACGCACGTCCAGCTTTCCACCGAATCAAAGATCTTTTCTAACAGCAGCACACGCTTCGGTGCAGCGCCCAATACGCAGGCCAGCATTGTGGACCTCGCCCTGCCCGGCACACTTCCCGTCATGAACCGCGGGGCGGTGGAGCGCGCCATTATCTTTGGCCTGGCGGTGGGTGCGGACATTGCTCCAATCTCAAAATTCGAGCGCAAGAACTACTTCTATCCCGATTTGCCCAAGAACTACCAGATCAGCCAACTTGAAATTCCGGTAGTAAAAGGGGGGGCGATCCGCTTTTTCGTCGGCGATGAGGAAAAGACGGTCAACCTCACCCGGGCTCACCTTGAAGAAGACGCCGGCAAGTCCCTGCATGAAAACTTCACTGGCCCGCACGGCGAATCGTCCACCGGCATTGACCTCAACCGTGCCGGTACACCGCTGCTGGAAATCGTCACTGAGCCGGAACTGCGCTCTGCCGCGGAAGCTGTGGCCTACGCACGCACATTGCATGCACTAGTGGTGTGGCTAGGCATTTGCGACGGCAACATGCAGGAAGGTTCCTTCCGCGTGGACGCCAACGTTTCCGTGCGGCCCCGCGGCCAGGAGGAATTTGGCACACGTTGCGAGATCAAGAACGTCAACTCTTTCCGCTTCCTGGAACGCGCGATTCTTTATGAAGCCCGCCGTCAGATCGAGCTGATCGAAGATGGTGGAAAGGTAGTCCAGGAAACGCGGCTCTACGATGCAGACCGTGACGAAACCCGCAGCATGCGGAGCAAGGAAGATGCGCATGATTACCGCTACTTCCCCGACCCTGACCTGCCTCCTTTGGTCATAGCACCAGAGTGGGTCGAGCGCGTTCGCAAGTCGATGCCGGAACTTCCTTCGCAGAAACGTCAGCGTTTCGAGGAAGAGCTCGGCCTTACTGCCTACGATGCCGCCCAGCTCACCATGGACCGTGCCACTTCCGACTATTTCGAGAAGGTTGCCGCAGCCCTGCCCCAGGGGCAGGCCAAGCTGGGTGCCAACTGGATACTCGGCGAAGTGGCTGCCACCTTGAACCGCGAAGAACGCGAGCTGGCCGACTGCCCGGTGAGCCCCGAGCAACTGGCCGCCCTCATTCAGCGCATCATTGACGGCACCATTTCCAATAAGATCGCGCGAGATGTCTTCGCTGCCATGTGGGCGGGCGAAGAAAACGGCAACCCGGACGCCATCATCGAAGCACGTGGGCTGAAACAGATCAGCGATACCGGCGCAATCAGCGCAATGATTGACGAAGTGCTCGCTACCCATCCCGCCATCGTTGAGGAATACCGCGCCGGTCGCCAGAAGGCATTCAACTCACTTGTCGGGCAGGTGATGAAAGCCGCCAAAGGCAAGGCCAACCCGCAGCAGGTCAACCAGCTGTTGAAAGAAAAGCTGGACGCCTGACGAGCCGCCGGGCGCCAGCGAAGGAATCACACCCCGTAACGCGCCCGGTAAGCCTGTACAGCCTCGCGATGCGCTGCGAGGCTGGCATCCCCCTCCAATACATTCATGATGTCTTCCAGGGAAGCAATGCTGACCACGGGCATACCGTGCGTCAGCTGCACATCCTGAACGGCCGAGTGCGGGGAAAGCGCGTCATCGGCACCGGCGCGCTCCATGCGGTCCAAGGCAATTAGCACCGCCACAGGCTCCGCGCCTGCATCGCGAATGATCTGCACGGACTCCCTCACCGAGGTGCCGGCCGTGATCACGTCGTCAATGATCACGACCTTGCCTTGCAAGGGCGCACCCACCAGCACCCCCCCTTCACCGTGATCCTTTGCTTCCTTGCGATTGAATGCGAAGGGCACATCGCGCCCCTGCATCTGAGGATGACGGGCAAGTTCGATGGCAGTGGCCGTGGAAAGGGGAATGCCCTTGTAAGCCGGACCGAAAAGCATGTCGAACTGCACACCGGAATCAACCAGTGCCTGAGCGTAGAACTGGGCCAGACGCCCTACCGACGCACCCGTATTGAACAGCCCCGCGTTGAAGAAATAGGGGCTGATACGCCCCGACTTGACCTTGAACTCGCCGAAGCGGAGCACACCCTGCTCCAACGCGAAACGGACGAATTCGCCACGGTTGCTTGCGTTTGCCATGATATATGCCTGATACGCGAAAAAGCGACATTATCCGACATAATCAGGACGCGCACACAAAGCTGGGCGTGGATGTTCGACCCTGCACCGCCATAGGGCCACATCGCCTGCACATGCCCATGCTGTTAAAGTTCAGCTGTTCAATACATCAAAGGAAGTCATGCGCATCATCACTGCCAACCTCAATGGCATACGTTCCGCCGTGAACAAAGGTTTTCTCGATTGGCTGCCCGAACAGAACGCCGATTTCATCTGCCTGCAGGAGCTCAAGGCACAAGCCCCCAACATGACGCAAGCCATGCTGGCACCCGACGGTTACCAAGGCTACTTCCATTATGCCGAGAAGAAAGGTTATAGCGGCGTGGGCATTTACACCCGGCACGAACCGAAGCAGGTGATTGAAGGCCTGGGTGTGCCGGAAATCGATGCCGAGGGGCGTTATATCGAACTGGTTTATGACAAACTTGCCGTCATTTCCGTCTATCTGCCCTCGGGTTCCAGCGGTGACCATCGGCAGGCCGCCAAATTCGTGTTCATGGAGCGTTTTTTCAGCCACCTGGCGCAGTTGGCCTGTTGCGGTCGCGAAGTCGTGATTTGCGGTGACTGGAATATTGCACACCGCGAGATCGACCTCAAGAACTGGAAGGGCAACCTCAAGAACAGCGGCTTCCTGCCTGAGGAACGGGAATGGCTGACGCGCGTATTCGATGAACAGGGCTGGGTCGACGTCTACCGTAGCCTCTACCCTGAGGCCACAGGGGAAGGCTACACCTGGTGGAGCAACCGTGGCCAGGCCTGGGCAAAGAACGTAGGTTGGCGCATCGACTACCAAATAGCGACGCCCGCCCTTGCCGCCACCGCCAGGCAGGCCTCGATCTATAAAGACCAGCGGTTCAGCGACCACGCTCCGCTGACCATAGACTACGAGCACACCTTCTGACCATGAAACCGCATATCTCTATCATCACGCTGGCCGTCGACAATCTGGAGAAATCGGTGCGTTTCTACCGTGATGGCCTGGGCTGGAAAACTCGCGGCATCGTCGGTGCCGATCTGGAACACGGTGCGGCCGCGATATTCGAACTGCAGCCCGGCCTGGCGCTGGCGCTATGGCCTCGCGCAAGCCTGGCGCACGAAGCCGGCGTAGAGCTTCAATCACCGGCCATGACGGAATTCATGCTGAGCCATTGCGTGGCAGACCGCGGGGAAGTCGACGAGACCCTGCAACAGGCGGCTCAGGCAGGAGGGATGGTGGTCAAACCCGCCCGCAACACCCTGTTGGGCGGATATTCCGGCATCTTCAAGGACCCGGATGGCCACCTGTGGGAAGTGGCCTGGAGCCCCGAACCTGCGGCGGCTAGCGAGGCGAATCCAGAGCCTTGATTTCTTCCCGGCGCCAATACAGAAGCACGAGGCCGGGTATGGCGATCCCGACCGTCACCACAAAAAAGCCCGGCCAGCCCAATGCCTCCACCAAGGGTGGTGTAAGTGGGCCGGCCAAATAAGTGCGGCCGACAGCGGAGAGCGCGGAAAGCAGTGCAAACTGCGTCGCGGAAAATTCCTGGCGGCACAGGGCCATCAGCAGAGCCACAAAGGCAGCTGTACCGAGGCCCCCACACAGGTTTTCCAGCATGATGATGGCTGCCATGGAATACAGGTGCGGGGGTGTGATTGCCAGCAGCCAGTATCCAAAGTTCGAGACAGCCTGCAGCACACCGAACCACATGAGCGAACGGTAAAGGCCCAGACGGGCCATGATGCTGCCGCCGGCAAGCGCACCGACAATGGTGGCTGCCAGGCCGAACACCTTGTTTACGGCCCCCACCTCAGTACCGGTGAAGCCTGCTCCCCGCAGCAGAAAAGTGGTGGAGAGCGCACCGGCGAAGGCATCACCCAGCTTGTAAAGCACAATCAACAGAAGAATGGTGACGGCTCCGCGCCTGCGAAAAAATTCCGCCAACGGCTCCACCACTGCAACGGCCAGCGAACGCGGCGCCGCAGTCACCACTTCCGGTTCGGGCGCAAGCACCGTGGCCAATGCACAAACAGCCATCAGGCCGCCCATGACGAAATACGTGTTGTGCCAGCCCAGCCACTGGTCGGCCAGAACCAAGGCCAGACCGCCGGAGACAATCATGGCCAGCCGGTAGCCCAACACCTTTACGGCCGCCCCCGCAGCGCGCTCTTCACTACGCAAAACGTCGGTGCTGTAGGCGTCGAACGCAATGTCCTGGGTGGCCGAAAGGAAGGCGACCACCACGGCCAGCATGGCCAGAGGGAGCAGTTGATCACCAGGGGAATAAATGCCCATGGCGGCAATGCAGGCAGCCAGGGCCAATTGGGTGAGCAATATCCAGCTGCGTCTGCGGCCCAGAAAGGGGAAGGAGTAGCGGTCGACCAGAGGAGCCCACAGAAACTTCAGCGTATACGCTGAACCAATGAGGGTGAGAAAGCCGATGTTCTGTAATGAGACACCGTCGAGCGTGGCCCAAGCCTGGAGGGTGCCCCCGGTCAGCGCCAGCGGCAGCCCGCTGGCAAAACCCAGGACGAGCAGGGGGAAGACCCGTGGGCTCGTATAAACGCGTTTGCTTGCGGCAGTGATGGCAGCTCCGTTCTCAGCAGCTGGATTCAAAACGATAGACGGCCAGCGTACTGCGCCAGCCTGGCAGGAGTTTAACTTCTTTGTCTTCCTTGAACGTCGCCATGTCGGTTATTCGCAACCCTAGCTTGCGGGCGAGATCTTCGAAATCGCGCAGGGTGCACAGGTGAATGTTGGGCGTGTTGTACCACTCGTAGGGCATTTCTCCCGTCACCGGCATGCGACCGCGCAGTATCGACCAGCCGTGGGGCCAGTAACCGAAATTGGGAAACGACACGATTCCATAACGTGCGACTCGAGCCATTTCTTTCAGAATGCGCTCGGTATTGTGCATGGACTGCAGAGTGCGCGATAGCACCACAGTGTCGAACTGGTGGTCATCAAAAAGCGCCAGGCCCTCTTCCAGGTTCTGCTGAATGACGCGCACCCCGCGCCGCACACAGGCAATCACCTGCTGATCACTGAGTTCCACACCGGCGCCCACACAGCGCTTGTCGTTCTGCAGGTGAGCGAGCAATGTGCCGTCACCACAACCAAGGTCAAGAACACGGCTGCCTGGCTCTATCCAGCTGGCGATGCGGCGGAGATCGGCGCGCACATGGGCCGGCGCAGCGGGACTGATCTGATTCACGCGAGGACTCCGGTGGTTAGACGGCGCTCCGGCAAGCCCAGGCTGCCGGCGATGCGATCAAAATAGCCCTGAACGACAGCATGGTAGCGAGGGTCTTCCAGAAGGAAGGCATCGTGCCCATGAGGCGCGTCAATTTCCGCATATGTGACGGGCGACTTGTTTTTGAGCAGGGCCTTGACGATTTCCCTGGAACGTTCGGGCGGGAAACGCCAGTCAGTCGTGAAGGAAACCAGAAGGAAGTCCGCAAGCGCGGGTTCCATTGCCTTGGCCAGGTCACCTCCGTAGTTGCGGGCCGGATCGAAGTAATCGAGCGCCCGGGTAATCAGCAAATATGTGTTGGCGTCGAAATAGCGCGAGAATTTTTCGCCCTGGTAACGCAGGTAGGACTCCACCTCGAACTCAACGTCGTAACCGTAATGGTAAGAACCGTTCTGCCCCGGCTCACGCTGCTGGCGACCGAAGCGCTCGGCCATGGTCTCGTCTGACAGGTAGGTAATGTGCCCGATCATGCGCGCAACGGAAAGCCCGTGCGCCGGCACCACGCCGTGTTCGTAGTAGTCGCCGCCGTGGAACTGCGGGTCATTGATGATGGCCCGGCGGGCGACCTCGTTGAAGCCGATGTTTTGGGCTGACAGGCGCGGTGTGCTGGCTATGACTATGCAATGCCGCAGCCGCTCCGGACAGGTGATGGACCAGCTCAGCGCCTGCATTCCGCCCAGTGACCCGCCCATGACCGCCGCGAAACAATCGATGCCGAAGTGATCCGCCACGCGCGCCTGGGCACGGACCCAATCCTCGACCGTAAGGACCGGAAAAGCCGCCCCCCAGGGTTTGCCGGTGGCCGGATTGATGCTGGCCGGCCCCGTGGACCCAAAACAGGAACCCAGATTGTTCACGCCTATGACGAAGAAGCGGTCGGTATCGACCGCCTTGCCGGGGCCCACCATGTTGTCCCACCAGCCGACGTCTCGCGGGTTGTCGACTGACATGCCTGCGACATGGTGCGAGGCATTCAGCGCATGACAGATGAGAACGGCATTGCTGCGATCCTCGTTCAGAGTGCCATAGGTTTCGACCGCCAAGTGATACTGCGGCAGGGTCTGACCGCTGGTCAGCTGCAGGGGCTCGTCGAACTGGATGAGCTGCGGCTGCACAAAACCGACCGAACCTGTGGGTATGACTGCCTTATTGGCGTTGGGAGACTTGGCCGAGTTGGCCGGATGGGATGCAGTATGGACCATTGAGGACCTCTTTAGCGGTATTTATGAGGCGCCCGCAAGCGGATCGAGCAAATCGGCGCCAGATGTCAGTTGCAAAGATTGTAGCACCTGCGAGCCCGGACCCGGGATAACCCCCAAAGCCAAAATGAATCATTTCGATACACTTATGACGATTTATATCATTTATTTTCAATCCAAGTTTCTAATGGAATCTAGTCTGGTTGTTCGCAGGAGGCACGTTTTCGATGGAACCGCTTACTTCACAGGAGCTGCTTTGTCTGAAATGGGTATCGATGGGCAAGACGAGTTGGGAGACTGGTCGCATTCTCGGGCTTGCCGAGCGCACCATCAACTATCACGTCCACAACGCCTGTCGGAAACTGGGTGTGAATACGCGGCAGGCAGCGGTCACGGTGGCCATGCGGAGCGGCCTGCTGTCCCTGGAAGAAGTGTGTATTGAAACCTGCCGCAATCGAGCGCCCGTCCGCCAACGGGTGCCTGGTGAACCCGGTCACCACGGGGCCGCTGCCCGGCGACGAAACCGCCCCCGCACCTGAACCATGCAGCCTTGCGCGATACCCTCGGGTAAAATCGCCGCTAACTGAAACGTACCCAGAAGTCGCGCATGAGCTCATCTTCCCACCGCATCGGACGAATCCGCGAGGAACTCGCCCTACTTACAACCATACAGCGCGGCATAGAAAAGGAAGGCTTGCGTGTCGATTCCTCCGGCCGGCTGGCACAAACGCCGCATCCCCACGCACTGGGCTCCGCACTGACCAATTCGCGCATCACAACTGACTACTCCGAAGCGCTGCTCGAGCTAATTACGGGCACAAATACGTCGGTTGAGGCCCTGCTGCAGGAACTGGAAGAAACGCACCGCTTCGTCGCGCGCAATCTTGGCGATGAACTCATCTGGAATCAGTCCATGCCGCCACCTCTGCCACCAGAGGACGAAATCCCCATCGCCTGGTATGGCCCTTCCAATACCGGCATGCTCAAGCACGTGTATCGCCGGGGCCTGGCCTACCGCTACGGCAAGGCCATGCAATGCATTGCCGGTGTGCATTACAACTATTCACTGCCGGACCGGCTCTGGGATCTCATCGGAATTGAAGGCATATCCCTGGAACAGCAACGCAGCAAAGGCTATTTGGCGCTGATCCGCAATTTCACGCGCTATTCCTGGCTGCTCATGTATTTGTTCGGCGCCTCACCCGCCGTGCCGCGCGCCTTCCTGGCGAACACGGAGCACAGCCTGAAGGAGTTCGACGCCGAGACCCTCTACCTGCCTTGGGCCACCAGCCTTCGTATGAGCGACCTTGGCTACCAGAACAAGGCGCAGTCAGAGCTGCAGCTCTGCTACAACGACCTGGAAACATTTTTGCGGCGCATGTACACCGCGGTCACCACACCCTGGCCGCCTTACGAGGCGCTGGGAACCAAGAAGGACGGTGAGTGGATCCAGCTCAGCACCAGCATTCTGCAAATAGAGAACGAATACTATTCCAGCATTCGCCCCAAGCGCAGCACTCAGCGGGGCGAACGCCCTGCCACTGCGCTGGCCGAACGTGGCGTGGAGTACATTGAAGTGCGCTGTCTCGATATCGACCCCTGGTCGCCCGTGGGAATTCGCGCAGAAACCTGCCGCTTTCTCGACGCCTTCCTGCTGTTCTGTGCCGCAGAAGAAAGCCCCTTCTTCCCGGGTGATGGCCACTGCACCGTGAGCCGTGACAACTTCAGAGCGGTGGTGCGTGAAGGCCGCAAGCCAGGCTTGCTCCTGACACGCGATGGTGAAGAAGTTTCCCTGCGTGACTGGGGAGAGGAACTGATCGCCCGTATACAGCCCTATGCGGAACTACTGGATGAGGCCAACGGCCAGAAGCGGCACGTGGCAGCCGTGGACACTCAACTGCAGAAGATACGCAATACCGAACTGACGCCTTCGGCCAAGGTACTGCATGCCATGCGCGAGGCCAATACCGACCTCACACACCTCATGTTGCAGGTCAGCCGCAACCATCATGAAACCTTGTGCTCCGGGCCACTGGAGCCGGAACTGCTGCACCGCTATATCACCGAAGCGCAGGCCTCCATTGAAGAGCAGAAAGCTCTTGAAGCAGCCGACAGCGAGTCATTCGATGAATATGTCGCGCGTTTTCATGCTGCCCTGATCGCCCCGTAAGGCGGCAGGCCCAAATTTATTGATTTTTGAGGGTGGGGTTTGGCCGGC
>JAJUFI010000059.1 GCA_029263795.1 Alcaligenaceae bacterium | reverse complement strand
GTCCTTGACGGCCATCACCAGGGACGAAAGCAGATTGAAGGCGGCCACAGCCACAATAAGCGTCAGAATGATGAACATCATGCGCTTTTCCGTTTGTACAGCCGCGAACCAAGTACGGTTGTTCTGCGTCCAGTCCTGGGCTTGGAAGCCGCCGGGCAGCTGGAGCTGCAGGCGCCGCGCAACCTGTGGCGCGGCCTGCATGTCGGAAATTCTCAGGCGCACACCGCTGTTGCCGCTGTCGCGGAACACCCGGGCGGCGTCCTCAACGTTCATGAATGCCAGCGCAGCGTCATACTCATAATGCCCGGTGGAGAACACACCGGTTACCGTGAACTGCCGCATGCGGGGCGTGAAACCGGCCGGTGAAATCGAGCCCTGGGGAGCCAGCACCATGACAGTGTCGCCCTCATTGACGCGCAAGGCGCGGGCCAGCTGCAACCCGAGTGCTATGCCGAAGCTGCCGGGAGTCAGACTCTCACTACCGCCCACCACGAACTGCCCCGAAAGGTCTGACACCTTGTCCTCTTCTGTCGGGTCGATTCCCCGCAATTGCACACCCTGCAAAGCCTGGCCACGGGCAATCATGCCCTGAGCTGCCACGAACGGGGCGGCTCCCTGCACGGCCGGGTCTTCGCCCGCACTTTTGGCTATGGCCTGCCAATTTTCCAGCATCTCTTGGTGAGGCACCCCGGGGGCGTACAGTTCGATATGGGGCAATACAGACAACATGCGGTCGCGCACCTGCACCTGAAACCCGTTCATCACAGAGAGCACGATAATCAGTGCCGCCACGCCCAGTGCTATACCGGCCATGGAACTCGCTGCAATGAATGACACGAAACGGTCGCCTGATCGGCCTTTGCGGCGAGCTCTCGCCAAGCCGGCGTATCTTGCCCCTATCCAGAATTCATAAGACATGCTGTGAAGCCACCTTGTTCGATAAACACTACAATGCGTGGAATGCAGATCGTACTACCTGGCGCGCTGCCCGACGCGGCCATCGCGCGCGAGCTTGCCCCTCATTTGGAAAAAAACGCCCCCAGGCTTGCTGCCTGGCTGGCGCGCGCCCATGCGGAAATCATTGCCGCAAAGCCGGCCGACACACTCTGCACCCCTTACGAATATTGGTTGTTGCGCCACCACGGCTTTGCCGCCGGTCATGGCGAAGTGCCCTCCTCCGGGCTGGCAGCCGTTTATGCGCTCGACACACAGGCAGTTTCCGAGCCTGAAGCACCGCTGTGGCTGGCACAGCTAGTTCATGTTGCCCCGGCGCGCGACGGTGCTGCCTTGATTCCAGCCAGCGAACTGGAAATTACTGCTGAAGAAAGCAGTGCACTTTTTGCCGCAGCTGCGGAATATTTCGATGGCAGCGGCTTTGAGGCGCAACCTTTCGACACCACGCACTGGCGCATGCTGCCGCCGGCTGATTATCGCCCGCATTGCGCCAGCCCTGCCCTGGTGAGCATTACCTCGGTGAACGACTGGTGGTCGCAGGATACGGCCGGGCGCCCCTGGCGACGGCTTGTGAACGAGCTGCAAATGCTGTGGTTCAACCATCCTGTCAATCAGGCTCGGGAAAGTCGTGGCCTACGCCCCATCAACAGCCTGTGGCTGTATGGTGGCGCAGCGCCGGGCCGCCTCGCCCCACCACAGCATGGTGGAGATCTGCGCGTACTGCGGCAGCTGCAGGGCCCTGCTCTGGTTCAGGACTGGGGCAGTTGGCTGAGCGCCTTGCAGCAACTGGAAGCCGAGGACTTTGCAGCCCTTGACTCTACCAGTCGGGTAGTAATGACCGGCAGCGATTGCATAGTGGAACTGGCCCCCGCAAAACAGGGCATGTTCTCACGCATGTTTGGAACTAAGAAAGATTGGAGGCGCTGGTGGTCCGACCGCAGCTGAAGGACCGTCAGGCTGACCCAGCCACGAGGCAACGCCTGGAAGCTGCCGGAATCCACCCTTTGCTGGCACGTTTGTTGGCAGCACGCGGTGTGGACGACCCTGCGCTGATACATCAAAGCTGGTCGGCCATGATTCCGCCCCTCCATCTGACACATGCCGAGCGCGCAGCCGCCTTGCTGGCCGACGCCATTGCGCTAGGCAAACGCATGCTGGTGGTGGCTGATTACGATTGTGACGGTGCCACTGCCTGTGCTGTCGCTGTTCGGGGGCTGCGCCGCATGGGTGCGTCGGTGGACTTCCTGGTTCCCGACCGTTTCGAGACCGGGTACGGGCTGTCACCCGCTGTGGTTGACCTGGCCTGCAGGCACCATTCAGGCAAGCCTGATCTGATCATCACCGTAGATAACGGCATTGCCAGCATTGACGGCGTGGAAGCAGCCCGCCAGGCCGGCATGGACGTCATCATCACAGACCACCACCTTCCCGGCGACGCATTGCCCGCTGCCCTGGCCATCGTGAACCCCAACCAGCCCGGTTGCGGCTTCCCGTCCAAGAATCTGGCCGGCGTGGGAGTCATTTTCTACCTCATGCTTGCATTGCGGGCCGAAATGCGGCGGCGCGGAGCCTTCACCGACAATGGCCCACGCCTGGACGACCTTGCCGACCTGGTCGCCCTGGGCACAGTGGCAGACGTCGTCAAACTGGATGCGAACAATCGCCTTCTGGTGACGCAAGGGTTGCATCGCATACGCTCGGGCCGCATGCAGGCGGGCGTACGTGCACTGTTTGAAGTGGCGGGCCGCCAGCCGCGCAGTGCCACGGCATTTGACCTTGGTTTCGCGTTGGGCCCACGCATCAATGCAGCCGGACGCCTGGCCGACATGAGCTTGGGCATACACTGCCTGCTGACGGACGACCCTGCACAGGCCACAGCGCTGGCGCGGCAGCTGGACGCCATCAATCAGGAGCGCCGCAGCATAGAACTGTCGATGCGCGAAGAAGCGATGAACGTGCTCATGCAGGAAGCCCCTGCCCGGGCCGCCAGCGTCTGCGTCTATCACCCGGAATGGCATCAGGGGGTGGTGGGGCTGGTGGCGTCGCGACTGAAGGATACTTATTGGCGTCCCTCGCTGGCTTTCGCCCGCTGCGACGACGGTACTTTGCGGGGCTCGGGTCGTTCCGTGCCGGAAGTACATTTGCGCGATGTTCTCGACTTGGTTTCCAAACGCCACCCCGGCATCATCCTGAAGTTTGGCGGCCATGCCATGGCAGCCGGGCTCACGCTGGAAGAAGCCGCCTACCCCGTATTTGTGGATGGCTTTGACGCAGCTGTGCGGGAATTATCCGGCACAGACCGTTTTGAACCCGTCATCGAGACCGACGGTTCCCTGGAACCTGATTTCGCCACCATAGAAGTAGCCGGACTGCTGCAGGAACAAGTGTGGGGCGCGGGCTTTCCCGCTCCGGTATTTCGTGACACGTTCACCGTCCTGCATCAGCGACTGCTGAAGGACAAGCACCTGAAGTTGTTCCTGCAGCGAGGTTCGCAGCGCTTCGATGCCATCTGGTTCAACCATTCGGAACCGTTACCCGAACGCGCCCTGCTGGCTTACAGGCTGGATTGCAATGAATGGAACGGGCGTGTTTCCGTCCAACTGTTGGTGGAGCATGCCGACCCGGTTTGAAGCCGGCCTCACGCAGCTGTTACATATCACACTCGTCAAAGTAGTAGAATTAGGGTTTACACGCTACCCCAGCGTCGCCGAAGTGGCGGCGCTTTGTTTTTGGCGCACACACCACCCCGTGTGCAGCTTTCCGCCCTTCCCGCGTCACCCTGCGGCCAGGACACCGGTGGCCGAAATCATTCTGTTTTCGTTTCACAAGGATCCCATCATGCAGGCCCTCGCTCGCCTGAGCCAGTTCATCGGCAGGACTTTTGCCGTATGGACACTTCTGTTTGCCGTTCTCGCCTTTTACTATCCCGACACTTTCAAATGGATCGGCCCCTACGTAGTCACCCTGCTGGGCATCATCATGTTCGGCATGGGTCTGACACTTTCCAAGGATGACTTCGCTGAAGTCGGTCGCCGCCCTCTCACCGTGCTGATTGGCGTTCTCGGCCAATTCATCATCATGCCTGGCCTGGCCTGGCTGCTATGCAAAATTCTGGCTCTTCCTCCGGAAATCGCCATTGGTGTGATTCTGGTGGGCTGCTGCCCTGGTGGCACGGCCTCCAATGTGATGACCTATCTGGCGCGGGGCGACGTTGCCCTGTCCGTGGCCATCACCTCCGTCACCACCCTGCTGGCCCCGGTCGTGACGCCCGCCCTGATTTACATGCTGGCCAGCGCCTGGCTGGAAGTGAGCGCGGCCGCCATGTTCTGGTCCATCGTGCAGGTCGTGATCCTGCCCATCGTGCTGGGTGTGATCGCCCAGTACGTGCTGGGCAAACGCGTGAAGGCATGTGTGGACGTTCTGCCTTTGGTTTCAGTTGTGGCCATTGTGGCCATTGTTGCTGCAGTGGTGTCGGGCAACCAGGCACGTATTGCCACTTCCGGTCTGCTGATCTTTGGCGTGGTTGTACTGCATAACGGCCTGGGGCTGCTCATTGGCTATATGCTCGCCAAACTGTTTGGTTTCAATGTTGCTCAGCGCAAGACGCTCTCAATTGAAGTCGGCATGCAAAACTCCGGTCTCGGAGCAGCGTTGGCATCCGTGCACTTCTCCCCTCTGGCGGCTGTACCAAGTGCCATCTTCAGCGTATGGCACAACATCAGTGGCCCGATTGCAGCCACCCTCTTCCAGCGTTTCAAGGATGACGACAGCAAGGCGCAGCAAGCTGTTCCTGTCGCTGCTGCGGCTGAATAAGCAGGATACTAGGCCAGCCACGCTGGCGCAGTGAAGTGAGGCGGCCCTGGGCCGCCTCATTGCCATCAATGCCCCATGTGCGCAGATACTCCGGAACGCACCGGGTGCAGCCTGCTTCACCCCAACGACTCAGCTGCTCATTTGCGCCATGAACGTGCGGGCGTCCTGCTGCATTTGTTCCGGGGGTACGTCGCGCACGTGTGTGGCGATGGACCAGCGGTGGCCTTCCAGGTCTTCGACGACTGCGAAACGGTCTCCCCAGAACATTTCCGTGGGTGACAGCAAGGGCTTGGCTCCGGCCTTCACGGCTCGATCGAAGGCATTGTCGACATCTGGCACATAAAGGTGCAGACTCACAGGCGTGTTCTTCAACGTACTGGGGCTGAAACTGCCACATTGTTCGTTTTCCTGGGCAATCATGATGACCGAGTCGCCAAGCATGAGTTCACCGTGTAGAAAAGCGCCATCCACTTCCAATACGCCCGCCGGCATGTCCATGGCACCGAAGGCCTTCTTGTAGAACTCCATTGCCGCCCGGGCATCCTTGCACACCAAGTGCGGAGTAACGGTGGACATGCCCTGAGGAATCGGGCGCACACCCGGAGTTTCGTCCGGGCTGAGGTAGAACATCGCCTTGCCGGAGGGCATTTCGAAAGGCGCCGAAAAATGTTCGTGCGCGATCTTCCACTGCCCGCCCTGGCGCACCAGGCCGGAGCTCATACGCATCCAGGAGGCATCGATTTTTTCGCCTTCCTTGAAGCCGCAGCGGACCAGGGCGTGGGCAAAGGCAGTATCGGCCTGTGCCTGAACGGCCAGATGATGAATCTCGAAAATCATCTCCTTGTCGCCCGCGGGGCAGAATTCCATGCAATGCCGCCAGTGCTCACCGTAAGCCTTCTTGCCCTTGAACTGCAGAGCCATGATTGCGTCGAAGGCCACCACATCGTCCGTATAGCAAGCCATGATGGCGTCCACATCTTTCTTGCCGACAGCTGCCAGCCACTGCTTGTACAGGGCATCGACTGCGACCTGTGCATCAATAGTGTCTACTTTCTGATCCATGCAAGTCTCCTCACCGGGGGAAAGCGCCGCTACAGAATAAGAACAGGACATCACCGCTGCAGCAGCGGTTCCGGTTCGACAACTATAGCGCTTTAGTCCTAAATTAATACTAACAAAGTGTATTTCAGGACTATCAATCTATACTCTCTGCATGGCGAAACGCATAAGCACCGTTCCTGGGCCCTCACGAAATCGCCGCAGCTACGAAGATGGTTGCGCCGCGGCACACGCACTGGACTTGGTCGGAGACCGCTGGGCTCTGCTCGTGGTGCGTGAACTGCTGCTGGGCCCACGCCGGTTTTCTGATCTGCGCCAGGCCTTGAACGGCATCAGCCCCAACGTACTGAGCCAGCGTTTGGCAGATCTGGAAGCCGCTGGCATCGTTGAGCGCCGCAGCTTGCTGCCGCCCGCCTCCTGTAGGGTCTACGCGCTCACGCCCTGGGGCATGCAGCTGGAGACCGCCCTGCTGGAGCTGTTCAAATGGGGGGTCCGCTCCCCGACCTTCTTGCGCGGACAACCCTTGACGGCCGATGCGATGGCGCTTTCCCTCAAAGCCACTTTCCTTCCCGAAAAAGCCGCGAAATTCGCCACCCGTGTCACCCTGTTCATGAACGACCACGCCTACCATGTGGGGGTGGACCGGCAGACCCTGGCTGTGGTGCGTGGTGAACCACCCTGCCACCCTGGCGAGGCGGGGGTTTGGGCGAGCGCCGTGCTGTATGCTGAGCCCGTGGTCGTGCTGCAACTGGCCTATGCCAAGCGGCCACTGCAGGAAGCGCTAAACGCGAATGATTGCCGGGTTGAAGGTGATGCTGGTGTGCTGACGCGTTTCTTCAGCTGCTTTGAAGTTCCCGCCCCGCTCACAATGGCGGCGGGCCATACACAACTGGCGGCGCGCCAGCCCCGGTTGCTATGATTCACCCATTTTCCTGAGCTTTCGCAGGTATCCCGCACATGGCTGTATTCAACATTCAACCCATTGTTTCCGAACTGGCCTACATCCGCCAGCAGTGGCGCGTGGCCCAGGGCCGGCCGCTGGAATCCGGTGGGCGCAATTTCCCCTCGCCGGAAGCCGTCAAGGGCGTCATCAAAGACCTCACGGGTGTGCTGTTTCCCATGCGCCTGGGCCCCATCGACCTGCGTCAGGAAAGCGAAGATTTCTACGTCGGCCACACCCTGGATTCCGCCCTTCACGCCCTGCTCGACCAAGTCAGGCTGGAACTCGCCTATCAACATCGCGCGGAGCCCATGAGCAGCGAAGACCTTGAAGCCCATTCGGTCAAGCTGGTCCAGCAATTTGCCGAGGCCCTGCCGGACATCCGCCGCAAGCTGGATTCCGATACCCTGGCCGCTTATGCAGGCGACCCGGCGGCCCGCAGCGTGGACGAAATCGTGCTCTGCTATCCGGGGCTGCATGCGATGATCCACCACCGCATTGCGCACCAGCTTTACAAACTTGACCTCCCCCTGCTCGCTCGCATGTGCAGTGAGATGGCTCATTCTGAAACAGGCATAGACATTCACCCCGGCGCCACCATTGGTGAACACTTCTTCATTGACCACGGTACGGGCGTCGTCATTGGGGAAACGGCCATCATCGGCAACAACGTGCGCATTTATCAGCACGTCACCCTGGGCGCCAAGCGCTTCCCTTCAGATGCAGACGGCGCACTCACCAAGGGGCTGCCACGTCACCCTGTTGTCGAAGACGACGTGGTCATCTACGCCGGTGCCACCATTCTGGGGCGCGTCACCTTGGGCAAGGGCTGCACCATCGGGGGCAACGTCTGGCTGATCAATGATGTTCCGCCGGGCGCCCATGTCACTCAGGCCGGCTATCAGGGCAGCAGGTCCAATGACCCGGCCTGCGTGATGTCCAACGGCAACGGTGCTGCGAGGGCCGGCGAATAAGGTGCGAGGCCAGGTGCGGACGGCCGCTTAAATCACCCCTAGGCCGTTCAGCATCACCAGAAGTATCAACACAGGCGATACATAGCGCAGAACCAATACCAGGCTGGATGCGAGACGGCGGTTTTCCCGGCTTCCGTCGTTCGAGACGGCTGCGATGAAGGCGTCCCTGCCCCATACCCAGCCGACGAACAATGCGATCAGAATCCCGCCTATGGGAAGCAGCACGTTCGATGACAAAAAATCCAGCAGGTCGAACAGGCTGCGCCCCATCACCCGCCAGCTCGCCAGCAGGTTCATGGACAGCGCACACCCGGCACCCAGTACGCCCACCACCAGCAGGCTCACCGCAATGGCCCGGCGTCGCGTCATGCCCAGGCGCTCATGCAGAATCAGCACGGGCACTTCCAGCAGTGAAAGCATTGCTCCTATGGCGGCAATCGAAGTCAGGACGAAGAAGACAAACATCAGCGCCTGCCCGAAAGGCAGTTGCGCAAATACGGCTGGCAGAGTGATGAACACCAGGGAAGGCCCAGCCGTGGGTTCGAACCCGAAAGTGAAGACCGCGGGAAAAATGGCAATTCCGGCCAGAAGAGAGACAGCCAGGTCGGCACACATGACGCGCCCGGCGGTCAGCGGAATATTCTGATCGGAGCGAAAATAGCTGCCGTAAGTCATCATGGTGCCCATGCCTATGGACATCTTGAAAAAGGCCAGGCCCACAGCCGTGAGCACCACGCTGCCATCCACCTTGGAAAAATCCGGGCTGAACAGGAATGCCAGGCCCTGGGGTGCACCATTCAGCGTGAGGCTGAACACACACAAGGCCGCGAGAAGCAGGAACAGCAAAGGCATGAGCCGTTTGGTCACGGCTTCAATACCACCCGACACACCGCGAAGAAGAATGCCACCGATGAGCAGCAACACCACCCACTGCCAGATCAGCGACTGCCAGGGGCTGCTCACCAGGGCCGCAAATGCACCTTCCGTGACAGCGGCCTCGCTGCTCAGAGCCGAGCCTTCTACAGACTTCCATACGTAAGCGAACACCCACGCCACGACTTCGGAATAGAAGGCCATGATCATGAAGGCTGCAACCATCCCGGTGACACCCACCAGCCACCAGGGCCGGCCCGGGGCCAGCGATTTCAAGGCTGCGATCGGGTTGGCGCGCGCCCGGCGCCCGATGGCGAGTTCGGCAATCATCACCGGCAGGCCCACCAGCAGGGTGGCGCATAGATAGATGAGCAGGAAGCCGGCGCCCCCGTAGGAGCCTGTCAGTGCGGGGAATTTCCAGATATTGCCCAAACCGACTGCCGAGCCAAGCGTGGCAGCCAGCACCCCGAGTGTGGAAGTGAAGCCATCCCGCTGTGCAGAAGTCGCCATGTGACCCCGCTCCGTCCGTCATGAAAACGCCATTGTATGCCTAGTGGCAGTCAGGCACTTCCTGATCCATGTAGACTTCGAAAGCGATGTCGCGAGCAGCCTGTGCCGTGAGTTTCGGCAGCAGGGCTTGCTGCTGCCACTCTTCAATATGCCGGCGCAGCAACTCGGCGTATTGCTCTGCCTGGTGGGGCACGACAAACGATAGTTCCCGTTCATCGAGAACCGGCAGCCTTGCGGAGAATTTCTTCCATTCAGGAAATTGCAGCAGCGCTTCAAGCATGGTGCTGTCATGCACGGCGGCATCGCACCCCCCGATCCGCAGGTCGAGCAACGCATCTGCGGGCGCGCGCAAAACCTTTTCTACGGCGCCATACTGCGCGTGAATCTGGCCTGCCAGCCCGCTTCCTTCGGCCAGACACACCGTTCTGCCGCGCAAATCTTCCCACTGCCGGATATCGGTATCGGTGCGCATGATTGCCATGATGCCCGCCCTGTACCCCGTGGGGATGACCGTGCCTGGCACCTTGGCGGCTTCTTCCGCATTGAGTGGCAACAGATGCAGGTCAGCCGAGGAAACTGCCTGGCCCTGCCCCGAAACAATGTCCTTTTTCGACACAGTGGTCGGCTTCAGAGGCACCGATTTGGCCAGGCGCTCGGCTAGCACCGGAGCAAGCCCCTCTGGCGTACGCACCTTGGCACCCGGCTTATGGGGCGGCTCCACATAAGCCATGCCAAGCACAAGCGGCGCCTGCGCGGGGTTGGCAGCAACCTGGAAGGCGCTGCCCAGGGCCAGCGCTGCAAGCCCCAGGGTTCCGAGTTTTCTGCTCGCGATGCTCATGGTGCGAACCACTTCAAACATACTAATATCGCAGAACTTTGCGCTTCAGGTTCTCAAGCAATACCTGGTCGATCAAGGTGGCCAGAATGGCTATGGTTAGGATGTTCGACATCACGCCCAGCATATCGGCGGTTTCCCCTGAATACGCAAGTGTGCGTCCCAGGCCCTGCCCAAAACCAATCAGCATCTCGGCTGAGATCAGCGCCCTCCAGGCATTGCCAAACGCCAGTTGGGCACCGGTAATGAGTTCCGGCATCACTGCCGGAAGGTAGACGCGACGGACCATGTCCCAGCGCGAAGCGCCCATCACCCGTGCTGCCGAAACATGAACAGCCAGCACACTTTCCGTTGCGTTCATGACGGAAAGCGCGGCGGGGAAAAATGCAGCCAGTGCAATCACCACAATAATGGGCAGATTGCCAAAACCCATCATGATGAGAAACAGCGGTACCCATGCGATGGATGGAATGGATTGAAGAATGATGATGGCGTTCTTCAATACTTCGCGAAAGAAAAACAACAGGGCGCCCACCAGGCCGAAGCCCACGCCGAACAGCAAGGCAAACCCGTAGCCGAAGCCCAGGCGCGTCAAGCTTCCCACCAGCGCGGCGCGAAAATCGCCCGAGGCGATGTCTTCAGCTAAGCGCCGGATGACGTCGGCCACATCCGGCATGAGAAAGTCTGGCAGCGACCATGCGGCCGACTGCCAGATAAGGAGGATGACCAGAACGGCCACCCCCATGGCCACCCTCTTGAGAGGCCGGGACAAATGCTTCTGTGTGCTCATCAGGATGAATCAGGATGGGCCGCAGCGCCGGCTGCGGCCCCGGTTGGGGAGAATCAGAGCTTGCGCGCCTGCTGCCATTCCAGATCGACGATGCGGGTGACATCAAAGCGTTCACCGTCGCGGGTCTTGAGAGCCCCCTGGGACTGCATGATGTCGGCAATTTCCTGCATGCGTTCAATTTCTTGCGGCGTGAGGATGGGGCTGAAAGTCTGGCTCTTGATTGCGTCACTGATCACCTGCTCGCGCGGGATCTCCTTGCCGTCCTTTGTCTTAAGTGTAGGCTCGGCAATGAAGTAAGAAGCGATCAGTTTGGCGGCTTCGTCAGGCTTGTTTTCGAGCAGGTCGATGGCGTCGCGCTGTGCATCCAGCGATTTCCAAACGACTTCCTTGCGGTTCTTCAGCACTTC
Organism: Alcaligenaceae bacterium; assembly: GCA_029263795.1. Taxonomy (GTDB): domain Bacteria; phylum Pseudomonadota; class Gammaproteobacteria; order Burkholderiales; family Burkholderiaceae_B; genus Yanghanlia. Next base: position 3,541 of record JAJUFI010000059.1, on the reverse strand, counting down.
GCCGGAAGTGATCACCACCATACAGGGGAATGGCCAGACTTCGCCGATTTCATAAATTTGCTTGGTGGGTGCCACCAGTTGCGCAATGCGCGCCTGCGGCTCGAACAGGAAGGCAGCTTCAACACGATTGCCGACCAGCGACTGTACGGCCACCTGAGGGCTCACACCCAGAACATTGACGTCGCCCGGAGCCAGGCCGGCGTCCTTCAGCACCACACCGCGCAGAACGGTGTCGGCGGTGCTACCCTCGCGTTGGGAAGCCAACGTCTTGCCCTTGAGATCCGCCACAGTTTCAATGCCGGAATCCTCGCGCACCACAATGGCGTGGAAACCGTGCTGGGCACCGCCCACCACCTTCAGGTCAGCCCCGCGGGAAGACCAGGACGCTGCATTGGTGAAGCCCAGCACACCAGTATCCAGCTGGCCGCCGACAATGGCCTTGATCAGATCCGTACCGGACGTGAATTCGATCAGCTCAACGTCCAGTCCGTGCTTTTTGTAAAAGTCGCCTTCATAAGCCACGATCGCCTGGGCGTCGTCCATGACGCGCAGATAGCCCACGCGCAGCTTTTCTGCGGCATATGCCTGCGTGGAAAGCGCCAGCGCGGTGAGCGCGGGAATCAGAAAACGGGTGAATTTCATGCTGCTTCCTCTAGAGGATAGGGTGATGTTTGATCCAGTTCGGTTGAGGTCTGCGCTTCAATTCCCAGTAGGCCCAGAATTTCGCGGCGCATGGGGGCAAACTCGGAAAGGTCGTGAGTTTTTTCGTGGTGAGCCAGGTTGAATTCCTTCAACACTTTAGCTGGGCGCGGGCTGAACACCAGAATGCGGTCGGCCAGGAACAGAGCTTCGTCGACATCGTGGGTGACCAGCAGCACCGTGGGGCCGGCTTCCCGAATAAGGGTGCGCAGTGCATCCTGCAGCGTCATGCGCGTGAGCGCATCGAGAGCACCGAAGGGTTCATCCAGCAACAGTGCTTTGGGCCTGGAAATGAAGGCTCGCGCCAGCGCAGCGCGCTGCCTCATGCCGCCGGAGACCTGGCTGGGGAAATAGCCCTCGAAACCGGCCAGCTGAACCTTGGCGAGCCATTCGCGGGCAGCCTGCAAAGCCTTGCGCTTGTCCACGCGCTGGAATTCCAGCGCGAGCGCCACATTCTGTTCCAGGGTCAGCCAGGGATAAAGTGCGTTTTCCTGAAACATCAGAGTGCGCTCGGGGTGCGGTCCGCGGATGCGGTTGCCGTCCGCCAGTACGCTTCCTGTCGAGGGCTTCTCCAGCCCTGCTGCCATATGCAGAAGCGTGGATTTTCCACAACCGGAGGGTCCGACGAGCGCGACGAGTTCGCCCTCATCGATCTGGCGGCTGAAGTCCTGGATGACCTGAAGATCACCGAAGGATTTCTGCACATTCTGGAAGGAAATTTTCATTGCTGGGCCTCGGGCGGCGGGGTTCATACATGCCTGTAGTCCCTGCCAAGAAACTTACGGTGCCGAACCCTGCAACTCTGGTTTGTTCGTGAATACCGCTACTGTATTCCCGTCTCCTTATTCATGAAAAACATTTATTTTCTCTTAGCTAATTTCAAAAAGTAATAAGAAAATGCACGCTCGGGCGCAGCAGTACAATTCTGCAGTGCTAGAAATACTGTCTCTTACCGCGCCGATTTTCATCCTGATCGGCCTTGGCTATGCCTCTGTAATGACCCGGCTGATCAGCCAGGAAGCCACTCGGGGCATGGGCAAGTTCATCATCACGATCGCCCTGCCAGCCATGATCATTCGTGGCATGGCAAACAAGCCGCTGGCCGCTTCCATGGACGGCAATTTCCTCTTGGGCTACGGGCTGGTCTCCATCATTCTCTACGCCCTGGGCATGCTGTTCTACCTGCATGTGCGCCATGCCCCGCTAAGCGACGCCAGCATGGCGGGGCTGGGAATGTCTTCTGCCAACACCGGCTTCATCGGCGCTTCGATCTGTGCGATGGTGCTGGGTACGGAGCCCGCGTCCCGCGGGGTTGCCATGACCATCCTGGTGGAAAGCACCTTGGTGATACCCCTGGCCGTGGCCATTGCCGATGCCGGCGCCACGCTGGGCGAAGTCCGTTTGTTCAGGCGCCTGCTCATCACGCTGAAGGGCCTGATGCGCAGCCCCCTGTTGATCGCCATTGTCATCGGCCTGTTCCTGTCGGCCTTCCAGGTTCCGCTCAGGGGTGTGCCATTGCAGGTGATTGACATGCTGGCAATGACCGCAGCCCCCGTCGCCCTTTTTTCGGTCGGCGGCAACTTGTACGGCCTGCGTCCCAGAGGCATGCTTGCAGACGCCAGCATCATTTCCGGCGTGAAGCTCATTGTTCACCCCGCACTGACCGCCCTGGTATTCCTGCTGCTGCCGGGCCTGAGCCCGGAAATGCGCCAGGCCGGCATTCTTTTCGCCTCTGCCCCCATGCTCAGCATCTTTCCGATACTGGGCATGCGCTACGGCCTTGAAAACCATTGTTCGGCCACCCTGCTGCTGGGCACGGTGGCGTCCTTCGTGACCATCAGTGCCACAATTGCACTGATTACCTGAAGGTTATGGCCTCCCTCACCTGAGCATTGCGCCGCTTCCGACCTGGACAATGCGGCGCGGCGTAACTTGCAATTGCGGCTCAAAGCACCGGAACACCCAGTCTGCCGGGCAAACTATCTGGATGGCTGGGCTGGGGGAACGAAGGGTTCCGGGCGGTCCATTCCGTGATATTCCGGGTTGGGCATCATGTCCAGCGCCGTAGCGATGCGATTGGAAAAATTGTAGAAAGCCACGGTTTCCGCCAAGTCGAAAACATCTTCCGCAGTGAAGCCGACATCATGCAGACCCTGGCGGTCGGCCTCGACCACTTCCCACGGTGTGGTCGTCAGCTTCCAGGCGAAATCGAGCATGGTACGCTGGCGCTCGTCCAGCCGTGCCACCCGATAATTCATGACCAGCATTTCGCCGAGTTGCGGGTCGCCCGACAGCGCGCGCACAGCTTGCCCGTGGGCAACCAGGCAGTAGTAACAGCGGTTCGCGCTGGATACGACCACCGCCACCATTTCACGCTCCAGCTTGCTCAGCCCCGACTCCGAAAACATGATTTCGTTATACATGGCCATGAAATTGCGCAGACGCTGGGGCCGAATACTGTAGGTGGCTAGCACGTTCGGCACCATGCCCAGCTTGGCGATGCATTTCTGGAAGATAAGCTGCAGGTCTTCATCCAGGGTGCTGGGGTCGGGAACCGGGTAAGCGCAGGGTTGATCGGGTTGTGGCACGGTGTTGTCTCCTTGTTGTTCATATGTGACCAGTATAGCGAGCCAGCTTCCTACAATTCGATGATGTGCAGGCGTGCCGCCAGATGTTCGCGAGCCAGCTCAACCATATGGGAGTGGTGGGTCAGAAACACCACCTGGGTGCGGCGTGACACATTACACAGTTCGCGCAGGCCTGCCAGGGTGCGGGAATCGTCGTAGTTGATGAAGAGGTCGTCCGCAATAAAGGGCATGGGTCGGGCGTTGTCCAGATAGAG
>JAJUFI010000198.1 GCA_029263795.1 Alcaligenaceae bacterium | reverse complement strand
TCTGACTTTTTATGCGATGTCGCCAGTGTTCGACCAAGTGTACGACCTGGCTTACCGCCCCTTGAGCGAAGGCAGCATCAACTTTCAGCAAGCGCTGGAGCTCGGTTCTGGGCCCATGCGCACCTTCATGCTGGAACAGACCCGCGAAGCCGACCTGCTGATGTTCGCCAATATGGCGGAACTGCCCCCGCTGGCCACACCCGATGAAGTGCCCATGCGCGTGTTGATTCCCGCCTTCGTGACCAGCGAACTGAAGACCGCATTCCAGATCGGCTTCACCATTTTCATTCCCTTCCTCATCATCGACCTGGTGGTGGCCAGCGTACTGATGTCCCTGGGTATGATGATGGTGCCGCCCGTGACGATTTCCCTGCCCTTCAAACTGATGCTGTTCGTGCTGGCCGATGGCTGGCACCTGCTGCTCGGTTCGCTGGCGCGCAGCTTCTACCTGTAGGAGGCCCCACATGACTTCCATGACCGTCATGACCCTGATCCACCAGGCCATGCTGGTGGCATTGAAGATGGCCGCCCCACTGCTGCTTACGGTTCTTGTGGTCGGCCTGGTGATCAGTATCTTCCAGGCTGCGACCCAGATCAACGAAATGACCCTCGCCTTCGTGCCCAAGCTGCTGGCCGGCGCCGCAGCCCTGGCGCTCCTGGGCCCCTGGTTGATCACCACCATGGTGGACTACATACAATCGTTGATCGGCATGATCCCTCAACTGGTACAGTAGCCGGCCAGTGATCTCCGTCACCATCGACCAGCTCTACGCCTGGATCAACGCCTTCTTCTGGCCGTTCGTCCGTATAGCGGCCATGGTGGGCTCAGCACCTTTGCTCAGCGAATCAGCCATTCCCGCGCGGGTGAAAGTCGGCCTGTCGGTGATGCTCACCCTGATTGTTGCACCCAGCCTGGGCCCCATGCCCCCGCTTGCAACCGCTTCCTGGGCTGCGCTGTGGATCATCGGCCAGCAGATACTGATAGGTCTGGCACTGGGTCTGACCATGCGCATCATCTTCGCGGCAGTGCAGACCGCGGGGGAATTCATCGGCCTGCAGATGGGCCTTTCCTTTGCTTCCTTCTTTGACCCGGCCACCGGCAGCAATACGGCCGTACTGGCCCGGATACTGAATACCGTCACCCTGCTTGTGTTTCTGGCCATGAACGGCCACCTGTTGATGATAGGCGGCCTGGTGCGCACCTTCGAGGTACTGCCCATTACTGTGGGCGAACTCGACGTGAACGGCTGGGGTGTGCTGCTGGAATGGAGCTCGCAGATTGTTGTGTCCGGCCTGCTGATGGCACTTCCGGTGATGATTGTGCTGCTCACCATCAATCTGTCGCTGGGGATTCTGAACCGCACAGCACAGCAGCTGTCTGTGTTTGCAGTGGGCTTCCCCATCAGCCTGACGGTCGGCCTGACGATTCTGGCCGTCGTACTGCCCCAGATCAGCCCCTTCCTGGAGCAGCTCTTCCAGGACGGCTACGACACCATGGGCAAGCTGGTGCAAGGTCTGGCGGGCAAATAGAAGGCCCCGCCAGAAAAAAGGCCTGCCCCCGAAGGGGACAGGCCTACTGTTCCGAATTAACTTCAGCAGTATCAGCCGGCCTGCAGCGCCATGCTGGGGCGGGTACGCTCCATACGCAGCGGGTCTGCCTGGCCGTCGATCACTTCTGCAGAATTGATCTTGAACACGGCAACCGCTTCAGCCAAACGCCCGGCCTGTTCCTGCAGGGAACCGGCAGCCGCAGCGGCTTCTTCCACCAGCGAAGCATTCTGCTGAGTGACGCCGTCCATTTCCGCGACAGCGCGGTTGACCTGCTCGATGCCTTCTGCCTGCTCATAAGAAGCAGAGGAAATCTCGCCCATGATGGTTGTGACGCCTTCCACCGAGCTGACGACTTCCTTCATCACATCGCCGGCCTGGCGGGCCTGACGGGCACCCGCCTCGACCTTGGCCAGGGATTCTTCGATCAGCTGCTTGATTTCACGGGCGGCCTGAGCACTGCGCTGGGCCAGCGAACGAACCTCGCCTGCTACCACCGCAAAGCCCTTGCCCTGCTCACCGGCGCGAGCGGCTTCCACTGCTGCATTCAGAGCCAGAATGTTTGTCTGGAAGGCGATGCCGTCGATGACGTTGACGATGTCAGCCATCTGGCGCGAACTGTCGGAAATTTCCGTCATGGTGCTGACCACGGCAGTCACCGCTTCGCCGCCGCGCGCTGCCACGCTGGAAGCACCCTTGGCAAGGCGGTCGGCTTCCACCGCGTTATCGGTGTTCTGGCGAACCGTGCTGGCGAGCTGCTCCATGCTGGCCGCGGTTTCCTGCAGGGCGGCTGCCTGCTGTTCCGTACGGCTGCTGAGATCGGTATTGCCGGCGAAGATTTCGCGCGCACCCATGTTGATTTCTTCAACACCCTGGCGCACCACGCTCACGGTGCGCGTGAGACTGTCCTGCATGCGACGCAGCGCGGCATAAAGTACGCCGATTTCATTGCGCGAGGTGACCTGCACACGCTGGGTCAGGTCGCCATTGGCAATGCGGTCAAAGTGCTGGCCGGCCTGGATAAGCTGACGCACCACCGTGCGGCCAAACACGATGCGAATGCCGATCATGAGCAGGAAGCCGATGAAAACGGCAATTCCCATGGCAATCAGGGCACGGTTCAGAGCTTCTTCGGCCCCCTTGAAGAATTCGGCGCGGATCTGAGCCTGCTTGGCGTTGAAATCGTCCACTGCACGTTGGAAGCCTTCTGCACGCGTAACCCCGAACTCATTGTTCACGAAGTAGAAGGTGACTGTGTCCGAGTTTTCGAGGGCCTGCATCATTGGGTCGACAGCGTCGTCAATGTAGGGCCGATATGCACCGACGATGCGGGTGGCTTCCCGGCGCTCTTCGCCCATGCCGGCCATGCTGTCACGGAAGGCGGTGAAGCTTTCACGGACCGCGTCGAGCTTCTGCGTAGCCTGCGCAATGGCTTCACGCGAACGGCTGCGCACCGCAGCGTTATTGTCCTCGCTGGCTTCCTGTTCGTAGCGCGCGGCGGTCAGCAGGGCGATCCGGGCGGACAGCATGTCGGAGCCGATGCGCGACGCCAGTTGGGAGCGACGATCTTGCTGCTCCAGCTGGCGAATGGTTTCCATGTTCTGCCACAGAAAATACCCACCCAACGCACCCAGGCCAATTAGCAGCACCATGAAAAGGCCAAGTACCCACAGCAGCAGAGTACCGACCTTGATGTCTGCCATACGGAATTTTTGCCGGGGCGTTTTGACTTTGGACTTCTTACCCTTCGCGAATCGCGCGGGTTTCCTTGGCATCTCCGAATCGGACGAATGCATGGCGTGTTCAGACATGACTGGTCTCAAATGATGGTCAAACGGGAAAACACCCTTAGCGGTTCACTGGATAGCTAACCGCGTTCTGGGAGATGGGGTTGGGGGAAACGGCGGGCTCCGCCGGAGGAGAATAAGGGTTTAGGCCGCCTGCCTGCGCAATTGGCGCGTTGCCAGGCGGCACAACTTGCGCGTGACCGCTGGTGGGAGCAGGTGCGCTTCCGAATGCCGGAGCGGCCGCACCATTTGCCGGTACATATGGCGCGTAGCCAGTGGTGGGAGCAGGAGCATCAACAGGCCTGCCGTCACGATAGAGGTTGGCATGAGGGACGTTATTGCTCTTCACGATGCGCTCGAAGCGGCCGTTTGAG
>JAJUFI010000067.1 GCA_029263795.1 Alcaligenaceae bacterium | reverse complement strand
GAAGAGGCACTGCAGCGCGGCCTGGGCGTCATTCAGAAGAACTACGAGGTCAGCCGCAAGCGTGGGCGCTTCACGCAAGAGGAAATCGACGCGCGTCTGGCCCTCATCCGGCGCAGTCTGGATTACTCCGACCTGGCAGACGTCGATCTGGTGATCGAGGCAGCCTTCGAGGACATGCAGGTCAAGAAGGACATCTTCGCGAAGCTGGATCAGGCCTGCAAAAAGGACGCCATTCTGGCCACCAACACTTCGCGGCTGGACATCAATGAGATCGCGGCAGTTACCAGTCGCCCTGCACAGGTGCTGGGCATGCACTTCTTCAGCCCGGCCAACGTCATGCGCCTGCTGGAAGTGGTGAAGGGCGCCAGAACGGCTGATACAGTGCTGGCCACTGTCTTCCGTCTGGCGCAGCGCATCGGCAAGATACCGGTACTGGTGGGCGTGTGTGACGGCTTCGTGGGCAACCGCATGGTCAGTCATTACACGCGTGAAGCCTACTTCCTGCTGGAAGAAGGGTGCACCCCGGCCCAGGTCGATGGTGCTTTGCGGCGCTTCGGCATGGCCATGGGCCCGCTGCAGATGCAGGATATGGCTGGCCTGGACATCAGCTGGGCGGCCCGCAAACGTCAGGCAGCCACACGGCCCGCGCATCTGCGCTATTCCAAGGTGGCGGACCGGATCTGCGAAATGGGCCGCTTCGGACAGAAGACGGGGTCGGGTTTTTATCGCTATGAAGCAGGTAGCCGTGAGCCGATTCCGGATCCCGAGATCGATGCGCTCATTGCCCAGTGCGCCGCCGAAGCCGGCATAACGCGGCGGGAAATTTCTGACGAGGAGATCGTGGCCCGCACCATTTATGCCTTGGTGAATGAGGCAGCGCGCATCGTGCAGGATGGCATTGCCCAGCGTCCCTCGGATATCGATGTGGTGTATGTTGCCGGCTATGGTTTTCCCATGTTCCGGGGCGGGCCGATGTTCTATGCTGACACGGTGGGTCTGCCCAAGGTGCTTGAAACCATAAGGCAATTCCATGCAGAACACGGGCAGTACTGGGAGCCGGCACCCCTGCTGGTAGAGCTGGCGGAAAGCGGTCGGCGATTCTCAGACCTCTGACCAAATCCAAGAAGAAAGGAAGGTAAATGGTGGACAACAATGAAGCTTCAGCCCGGGGGCCGGAAGCACATTATTTTGGGCGCCTTTCTGAAGGCGTGTTCGAGATCCAGCGCTGTGGCGCCTGCGGGCGGCATCAGTTTTTTCCCCGCGTACTGTGTACACATTGTGGCAGCGAGGACTTGAACTGGGTCACGCCCAGCGGGCGTGGCACGATCTACTCCTACAGCGTCGTGCGCCGTAAGCCGGAGGCGGGCGGCGATTACAACGTGGTGCTGGTTGACCTGGACGAAAACGTCCGGCTCATGAGCAGGGTGGAAGGCGTGGAGCCGGGTGAGCTGCGTATCGGGCAGAGGGTGCAGGCCCGCGTCGCGGTGGAAGACGGCAAGGGCGTTCTGGTGTTTGATCTGGTGGAGGAATCCCATGCTTGAGTCCATGCGCGACAAAGTGGCCATCGCAGGTGTGGGCACGGCTGGCCTCGGTGAGGCCCACGGTTTCAGCGAGATCGAACTGCTGGCGCAGGCTGCCTCTCGTGCCGTGCGCGACGCCGGCCTGACCATGGCTGATATCGACGGAATCTGCACCGCCAGCTCCTCCGCAACGATGTGGGCCATGCCGGTTGTGGAATACCTGGGCTTGCGGCCCAAATTCATTGACAGCACCATGCTGGGCGGTTCGAGCTTCGTGGCTCACCTTCTGCCGGCCATGCTGGCCCTGGCATCCGGCCAGTGCAACGCTGTGCTGGTGTGCTATGGCAGTACCCAGCGCACAGCCACGTTCGGCCGCCGGGAAGTGGTCAAGGCTCGTGCACTGCTTGACCCGCAGCCCTTCGAGCAACCTTACCAGCCGATTTCACCGATCACGTCGTATGCGCTGGCCGCGCAGCGTCACATGCATCAGTATGGCACCACACGGCGCCAGCTGGCGGAAGTGGCCGTCGCTGCCCGCAAATGGGCGCAGATGAATCCGGAGGCTTACAAACGTGATCCACTGGAGATCGACGATGTGCTGGCTTCGCGCATGGTCTCTGATCCACTGTCAGTCCTGGACTGCTGTCTGGTTACGGACGGCGCCGGTGCCTACGTCTTGGTGCGCACCGAGCGCGCCCGCGACCTGCCGCACAAGCCGGTGCACGTGCTGGGCAGCGCCACAGCCGTGTGGAACCGGCAGATCTCTTCCATGCACGATCTGACCGTGACGGCCGCTGCCGAATCGGGGCCGCGCGCCATGCAGATGGCGGGCGTCACTCATCGCGATATTGACGTCATCGAGTTGTACGACGCATTCACCATCAATACCGTGCTGTTCCTGGAAGATCTGGGTTTCTGCGCCAAAGGTGAGGGTGGTTCGTTCGTGGAAAACGGGGGCATTGCTCCGGGCGGGCACACGCCTGTGAATACAAATGGTGGCGGGCTGTCCTGCGTTCACCCGGGCATGTACGGCATCTTCATCCTGATCGAGGCAGTGCGTCAGCTTCGGGGCGAATGTGGCGAACGGCAAGTGCCGTCGGCCCGCATTGCCCTGGTGCATGGTAACGGTGGGACGCTGTCCAGCCAGTCTACCGCCATCCTCGGTAACGAGATCCCATGATCCCACTTAGAGTCATGAAGGGAGAGACATGCTCGACAAGACGGTAAGCACCCTCGAAGAAGCAGTTGCGGGTGTGCAGGATGGTGCAACCATCCTCATCGGTGGGTTCGGCTCATCAGGCGTACCGACCGAACTGATCTGCGCGTTGCTGGACCAGGGCGCCCGTGAGCTGACGGTGGTCAACAACAACGCAGGCAACGGCCCAATTGGACTGAGCCAGTTGGTGGAGGCGGGCAGGGTGAGGCGCATGATCTGTTCTTTTGCCCGCTCATCCAACAAGCTGCAGCCAAATGCGGTGGCGTTTGCTGAAGCATACCGCGCCGGTCGTATCGAACTTGAGTGTGTGCCGCAAGGCACCATGGCCGAGCGCCTGCGCGCTGCAGGGGCGGGCATGGGCCCTTTCTACACGCCCACCGCCTATGGCACCGCCCTGGCCGAAGGCAAGGAAACGCGTGTGTTCGACGGCGTGGGCTATGTGCTGGAACAGCCGCTGAAGGGGGATTTCGCCTTCATCAAAGCGCAGTATGGCGACCGTTGGGGCAACCTGACCTACCGCTATGCCGGCCGCAACTTCGCGCCAGTCATGGCCATGGCGGCTACGGTCACGGTCGCCCAGGTCGACAGCATCGTTGAACTGGGCGAGCTCGAGCCGGAGAACGTCCATACTCCCGGCATCTTCGTCCAGCGGCTCATCGAAGTGAAGGGAGAGCACAATGCATAAGAAACTGTCCCGACAGGAAATTGCCCGGCGCGTGGCGGCAGATATCCCCGATGGCTTTTACGTGAATCTGGGCATCGGCATTCCAACGCTGATTGCACGTTATCTGCCGGACGACCGTGATGTGATCCTGCACACGGAAAACGGCATTGTCGGTATGGGGCCGGGCGACCCGGACGCTCCTCTGGACCTCGACCTCATCAACGCGAGCAAGGAGCCGGTGACGCTGATACCGGGTTCCTCCATCACCGACCATGTTGTGTCATTTGCCATGATGCGCGGCGGCCATATCGACCTGACCGTGCTTGGGGCATTCCAGGTATCCGCCACCGGCGACCTGGCCAACTGGGATACCGGTGCGCCTGACGCCATTCCCGCGGTGGGTGGTGCCATGGATCTCGCTGTAGGGGCCAAACGCGTGTACGTGACCATGGAGCATGTCACGCGCGACGGCGCGCCCAAGATAGTGGAGAAGTGCAGCTACCCGCTTACCGGCTACGGTGTGGTGGACCGCATCTACACTGACCTAGCCGTGATCGATGTCACAGCCGACGGGCTGGTGGTCACGGCGATGACGGAAGGCATGACTTTTGACACTCTGCAAAGCATGACGGCTGCGCCTCTCAAGTGCGCCGAACATGTCGGATTGCTGAGCTGAGCCTGTCTGACGGTGCGGGGAAAGGTGGCCAAGTCTCTGGCAGCCTTTCCCCGCCGCCATTCTGGGCTGTTATTTCGGCAGCAATGCCGTGAACAGTTCATCCAAACGCTTGTCGGCGTCGGCCAGTTTCTGGCGTTTTTCCTTCAGCCACTGTTCGGCATTCTGAAGCTGGCCATTTGCCTGCTCCAGCATGCGTCTGACCTCTGCAGGCTGCGGCCCACCCGTGCCCTGGCGGGTTTCCACCATGGTGCGGGGCGACAGTACATCGTGGAAGCGCTCTTCCGACAGAGGGAAATCAGCTTCCGGCAGGGAATAGTCCTGCAGCACTTTCTTGTACAGCTTTGCCGCTACGGAATGCGGAAACTCCTTGGGACGCAGGTTTTCCTTGCGGGCATGTGAAACGATGGCCGAGGCGAAGCTGTGGCCCACGCGGAAGGGCACAGCGTGATCGCGTTGAAGGACTTCTGCCAGTTCCATCGACGTGGTCCAGTCATCTTCCAGCTCTTCCAGGGCGCGGTCGGCGTTGACCTTCAGGGCAGCCAATACACGGTTCGTGTTCTTGATGGTTGCCACGGCCTGGGTGATGGCACCGATCTCAGACCATGGGTTCTTGTAGTCGGTCATGCCGGTGCTGACATTGTGCGCACGGATGGTGACGGTATGCGTCAGGCCCACCACATTCGATGCGGCTTCACGGGCCCGCATGATGAGGCCAGGGTTGCGTTTTTGCGGCATGGCACTGCTGCTGTACGTGGCACTTTCATCCAGCAGCAGCCAGGGGCGCGTCTGATGATACTGGGTGTGGATGTCGTCCAGCATGGCTCCAATGCGGATGGCACCGGAACTCAGGATTGCCATGGCTTCCAGCGAGACATCCGACGGGGCGACCTGGCCGGCGTCGAGGGAGTTCTCGATGATGCCGTCAAAACCAAGCAGTTCAGCCATACGTTCCCGGTTCAGGGGCCAGCTCGAGTTGGCGAGGACGGCGGTACCCATGGCACTTCGATTCATGCGCGTGTACAGGCTGTGGAAGCGTTGTACGTCGCGTTCGAAGGAAGCGTCGTAGGCAAGCAGATAATGCGCAAGTGAAATCGGCATGGCCTGCACACCATTGGTGTAGGCGGGCATGATGGTGTCGATGTTCTCTGCGGCCAGTTTCTGCAGGTTGCTACGCAATTGCAGCAGTGCTTCGTAGTAATCAAGCATCTGGGTGCGCAGGCGGGCCATGCGGAAGGTGGCATACATGTCCTGACGGCTGCGGCCGGTGTGAATCAGGGAGGCATCGGGCCCGACCGCGTCACTGATGATGCGTTCAATCTGCAGCACGTCGGAAGGACGCTTGCCGCCTTCTGTTTCGGCCTGGCGGATGGTGTGATCCACACCACGAGCCAATGTGGCAGCGGTTTCCGCGCTGATGATGCCTTGTTCCAGCAGCATCACCGCCGAAGCCTTGTTGATTTTGTTGAGCCAGTAGAACTGGTCTTCCCTGGCGTCCAGTTCGCTGGTGGGGCCAGCTTCCTTGATGCCGGCTGAAGTACCGATCTTGGCCGCCAGGGCATTGCATTCCGCCGTGGTTTTGCAAGCCGTTTGAGCGGGTGCCGCAAAGACCGTGGCTGTGCCGAAGAGGGCTGCAGCCAGAGCGATGCTGATGCTTGTTCTTTTGAACATTTTGTCTCCTTGTTGCTTCCGGAAAAAACTTAGCGTCCTGCCGCCAGGGCCGAGATGCCCCCGGCCACCCCCATGTCCGTCTTGGGGACGTCGCGAATGATCACGCGCACATCATCCGAAGAAAAGCCCACCGCCGTGGCGGCGGCTTCGGTCAGCGCCGCGATCAGCGCTGATTTCAATTCGGGCCCTCGGCCTTCAATCAGATACGCTACATAAATGAGCTGTCTTGCGCCGATCTCGCCCGCGACAATGCTGCAGTCGGCAGGGTATTCTTGCAGCGTCATGCGTATGCTGTGCAGTGGTGCATTCAGAGCCTTGACGACTGCTTGGGTGGATTGTTCCAGCAGGGCTTTCTTCTGTTCTGAAGAGCAGCCGGCAGTGATGTGGGCAGTGAGTATGGGCATGAAAGTGTTTCCTAGGTAAAAGGTGACGCGGAATCTATAGCAGAAGAGAAAACCAAGAATATTAGACGCACACGGCGAATTAGTGGATGCGTCAACGGCTTTGTTGGAAGCAGGATATGACAATAGACGCTTTGGAGCTGGGTTTCATCCCTCCGGAGGATGAGGCGTTGCGGGCACCAGTCCGCCAGTTTCTCGAGGAGACACTTGCAGGCGTACCGGCAGACCGGAGGGCTCGCAGTTGGATGGGTTTTGATGCCGGGTTCAGTCGTGCGCTGGCCCGGCGTGGCTGGGTGGGGCTGACGCTGCCCCGGGAATATGGGGGCGGCGGGCGCGGGCCTTTTGCCCGCTTCGTGGTTTCTGAAGAGCTTCTGGCAGCTGGTGCACCGGTGTCGGCTCACTGGATTGCAGACAGGCAGAGCGGGCCTCTGATTCTCAAGTACGGCACAGAGTCGCAGAAAAAGTTTTATCTGCCGCGCATCAGCCGTGCCGAGGCTTTTTTCTGCATAGGCATGAGTGAGCCAGGTTCGGGTTCCGACCTGGCCAGCATACGCACCCGGGCAACCCGCACGGCCAATGGTTGGCTGCTTAATGGCAGCAAGATTTGGACGACCAATGCGCAGCATTCCCACTACATGATTGCCCTGGTGCGCTCTTCGGGTGAACCGCAGGACCGCTACAAGGGGCTGTCTCAGTTGATCGTTGATCTCAGCCTGCCGGGGGTGACGGTGCGCCCGATTCAGGATATGTCCGGCGATGCACACTTTTCCGAAGTGTTTTTCGACAACGTGGAATGTCCGGCGGATGCCCTGGTTGGTGAGGAAGGCAATGGCTGGACACAGGTGAATGCGGAACTGGCCTTCGAGCGCAGCGGCCCGGAACGGCTTTATTCCAGCATGGTTCTGGTGGAAAGCTGGTTGCGGCATTGTCGCCGGCAGGCCGGTGGCTCTGAAGCACGGCTGGAAGCCCTGGGCCACATTACGTCTTGGTTGACCGTTCTGCGCTCACTTTCTTTGGCGCTGACGGCCAAGCTGGCGCGGGGCGAAAGCCCGGCCATCGAGGCATCCCTGGTGAAGGATATGGGCACGGAAATTGAGCAGGCCATTCCACGCTGGATTGCCGATGTCGTCGGTGCTGAACCCGATATCGCCGTGTCGGCGGAATTGCTCCGCACGATTTCCTATCTTGAGCAATTGGCGCCGTCGTTCTCGCTGCGTGGTGGCACCCGTGAAATCATGCGCGGCATCATCGCCCGTGGCCTCAAACTGCGCTAGGAGCAAACCATGGATATGCTTACTGAGGCTCTGGAAAGGTTTTTCAGCGAACGCATCACTCATGATCTCATCCGTACTGTCGAGGCCGGTTCCGATTCCGCGCCACTTTGGGCCGAGATCGAGGCCAGCGGGTTTCTCGACATGCTGCTGCCGGAAGAAAAGGGTGGGGCCGGCCTTGCGCTGGGTGAAGTGTTTCCCGCCTTCCTGGAGGCAGGGGCCAATGCCGTGCCCCTGCCTTTTGTGCAGACTGTTCTGGCCCGGGCATGGCTACAGGCGCAGGGAATGGAGCCACCGGCAGGGCGGATTGCGATTGCCGGCCCAGAGGCATCGCGGCAGGTGGATGGAAGCCTGGTCACACGAAACGTCGCCTTTGGCACTGTCGCTGATTGGGTGCTGGCGGGCTTCAATGGGGAGTGGGCGCTCCTGCCGGCTGACGCTTCCGAGCTAGAGTTCGACCAATCACACGGCAGCCAGTTCGCGGATTTCCTCTGGGCTGCACCACCTTCGGGGATTCCGTCGGGGGACATTGGGAAGGCTTCCATCGCACCAGAGGTACTGGCGGCGGCCGCCCTGGTGCCGCTCATGGCGGGTGCATCGCGCCGGATACTGGAGATGACGCTGTCTTATGTCGGCGAGCGACAGCAGTTTGGGCGGCCCATAGCGCAGTTTCAGGCGGTACAGAATCAACTAAGCGTGATGGCCGAACGGGTATGGGCCATGCGCATGGCTGCGAGGCTTGCCTTCCATGCCCAGGGGGGAATGCCTTCCATGGCGCGCGTGGCAATGGCCAAGACACGATGCGGTGAGGCAGCTGTGCAGGTGGCGGATATTGCCCATGCCTTGCACGGGGCCATTGGCATTACGGAAGAGTACGCGCTCCAGCTTTACACCCGACGACTGCGTGAATGGCGGCGCGCGGGCGGCGGTGAGGCCTGGTGGGCGCGCAAAGTGGGGGCGGCAGTTCTGGAATCGCAAGGGTCGGTGCTTGACTTCATCCTCGATCACACGCGGGCAGAACCCGTCGATTGAGCAATCGGAACTGCCCGCGCTGGCGCCTCCGCTGATAAGCAATCGGAACAGCCCCTTCACGGCGGCTGTCTCCGCTGGCGGCGATATGGTCCAGGCTCTGCGGGGGGCCGGTTGGCTTTTGAAGCGAATTTGGCCCATACTGGGAAAGTCTCTGTTTTTTAACGAGTTTCCCAAAGTTGCCGATATTCACTTCCCATTTCCCGGGTTTGAAGACACGCATGCAGCGCGTCCATATCCCCGGGGGTGATTCTTTGCTCATTCGCAGCCTGAAGGATCATCAGCAGTACTACGACCCCAACGGAGCAGCGCGCCGTCTGGGAATTTGCGACGCCTCATGGCCATTGTTCGGCCTGGTATGGCCGTCAAGTGTGCATCTCGCTGAACGCTTGCAGCAGCGGCCCGTCAACCCGAAGGAACGCATTTTGGAGATCGGCTGCGGGCTGGCCCTGCCGACGCTGGTTGGGCGCCGCCGCGGGGCGCGCATTACGGCGAGTGACCGACACCCCATGAGCCGGCCTTTTCTCGAGGCCAATGCCAAGCTGAACGATATCGACACCATCAAGTACCGACACGGACAGTGGGGGTGGGAGGGCGAAGTTTGCCCCAGGGATGCGGGTGCCGAACCTTTGTCTGCCCGCTACGATCTCATCGTCGGCAGCGATCTTCTCTATGACCGTGACGCCCCCGCAGAGCTGGCTGATTTCATTGATGACCATGCAGAGGCTTCTGCCGAGGTGTGGATCATTGACCCAGACCGCGGGCATAGGCCTGCCTTCACGCGGCACATGGCGAGCTACGGCTTTGAACTAGTGGAGCAGTCGCGTATTGAGGAAGAAACACCGGACGAGGGCGGGCGCTCATACAAGGGGCGCTTTCTGCGCTATCGGCGCTAGTTGAAGCGGTGGCCTGGTGGTTCCCGCCCACCAGGCTACTTCGCCGTCAGCGCGCTGGCGGCGCTGCCGAACTGCCTTGCAGCTACCAGGCTCCCTTGCCGTCGCTCAGGCGAGCGAACCCGCGCACCAGGCGGTATATGTACCAGACGGCCACACCGAACAAAATGACCGAACCGACGTACATCCACACAGTCATGGCCCCCAGGATCGACAGGAGCAGGGAGTACCAGAAGGTGCGGATCAGCAGCCCCATGTGTTCTTCATAGATGGTGCCGGCGAAACTGCGCCGTTTCACGTAGGCCATGATCAGCCCGATGATGGAAGGCAGACCGCCCAGAAACAGACCCAGCGCAAACATCCCGTAGACGATCATGCTGTAGGTCTTCATGGAACGGGCCGCTTCGGAATTGGCGGGCTCCAGGACTTCAACGTCGATGATTTCTGGGCGGTTCGAATTCTGGTTCATGAGCGGGCTTCCCCTGGATGAATGGCTTGCGATTATAGGTCGCGGTTTCCGGCAAAGAGCAATGCCCGGGCCTGCCGTGTGCCACATCCCGGCTGAAGCGTCTGGTGCGCAGCAGACCTGTACATGCGGCGCCATACCTGCGGGAGCAAGCGCTCCTACGCAGACCCCTTCTTCCCACGTTTGGATGCCATGAAGGCCTGCACGGCCTCGGCGTGCTGGGGCGATTTGTGCGCGATGGCCTGGAAGGCGGCGCACAGCTCCAGGTGGGAGTCGAGGCGGCTGAACTGGGAGTCACGCAACAGCCGCTTTGCCATACGGACGCTTTCCGGCGGATTCACGGCTATGCGCATGGCCAGCGCATGCGCTTCCTGCATGAGCGAGTCGGCCGGCACCACTCTTGAAACAATGCCCCATTCCAGCGCCTGCTGCGCCGTGAAGGTATCGCCGGTAAGCGCGAGTTCCGCTGCGCGGGCTGGGCCGACCAGACGCGGCAGGAACCATGCGCCACCGTCGCCCGGAATGATGCCCAGCTTGACGAAACTTTCGGCCATTCTGGCGTCTTCGGATGCAATGCGCAGGTCACACATGCAGGCCAGGTCGAAACCGGCTCCTATGGCATGACCATTGATGGCGGCAATGGTGGGCACTTCCAGGTTGTAAAGTGCCAAGGGCAGGCGCTGAATGCCTTCACGGTATTCATGGCGCAGGTCGGCACTGCTGAATTCCGGCTGCAGCTGCCGTTCCATTTCGTCTATGCTGCCGCCCGAGGAAAAGACTGAACCGCGGGCAGTGATGATGACCACACGGGCCGTATGTTCCGTCTGAATACGGTGGATGGCTTGCAGGAAAGCGTCCACCAGCCCGCTGCCCGTCAGGGCGTTGCGGGTGGGCGGGTAGTCCATTGTCACTGTGACAATGCCATGTTCATCCTGATCGAAATGAAGAATGTCGCTCATGATTACCTCGTTACATGTAAGCGCATGAGCATAGGTTGAGACGCCGCTACAGACAAATTTTTGTTGTCCTCCTCGCGCCGCAGCCTGGCAGATGCAGTTTGCTTCTTGAATTTGACCTGGTGCTGCGTTATGAAGGCAGCTCGTCCGGATAAGCCGGGCCCCTTTTCGGAGTTTTCGATGTTCTTTTCGCTGCTCATCGCCACCTTTCTCATTGCGCTGCTCGTGTCCGTCGCGGTCGTGAAAGCGTTCAGCAGGCCAGTACGCGGTATCCTCGACCGCATCATCGACGATCGCATCAGCGAAGCCTGGCACCGCTACATTACCTTTGCGGCCCTGGTGGTCGGGGTTTCTGGGGGTGTGCGCATATATTCCCTGGAGCGCTACGTGGAACCACAGCGCCTGCCGGACGGTGAGCGGGAGATGCTCACACTCACCGCCGAACGGTGGACCCTCGAAATTTATCGGACAGTCATTGAATGCTTGCAAAGCATGGCCTGGATGTACCTTGTGGTCTTCCTGTTCGCCCTCATTGCCTACGTGATTGTGCGGATTGCCGAACGCCGGCGGCGCACTGAATTGGAGAAATGATTTGCGCAGTGCCGCACTACACGCCTTGTTGATTGACCAGCCCGCCCTCAAGTGCGAGGCCGTCGCCCAGTTGCAGGGCATTGACACGCTTGATGTCACAGCAGTTCTGCCTGTGCCGGCGCATTTGCCCGGTCGCCCGGCCCGCCCGGAACTGGTTTCGCCCGCGCAGGTTCCCAAACGCTCCATGGCCACGCAGGAGGGCAGAGCCTGCCTGCTGCATGCTCTGGCGCATATTGAGTTCAACGCCATCAATCTTGCGCTGGACATCATCTGGCGCTTTCCGGGGATGCCGGAAGCCTTCTATCGGGATTGGTACAAGGTGGCCTTTGAAGAAGCGGGGCACTTCGGCATGCTGGCGCAGCGCTTGAACCAGCTGGGTTTCGCCTACGGAGATTTCCCCGCGCACAATGGCTTATGGGAAATGGCCGAGAAAACCTGCGATGACATTCTGGCCCGTATCGCACTAGTGCCACGTACGCTGGAAGCACGGGGCCTGGACGTGTCACCCGCCATTCGTCAGCGCCTGCTGCAGGCCGGCGATGAAGAAAGTGCCGCCCTGCTGGACATCATTCTGCGCGATGAAGTGGGCCATGTGGCCATTGGCAACTATTGGTACAAATGGTTGTGCGAAAAGCGCAATCTGGATCCGGTGGCAAGCTATGAAGCCCTGGCGCGGCAGTATGGTGCACCCAGGCTGCGAGGCCCCTTCAATCTCGATGCGCGGCGGCAGGCCGGCTTCGATGATCGCGAATTGGAAGCGCTGCAGCGCATGGCCGGCGCAACCAGAACCTGAAAGCAAAACGCCTCGCACAAGATTGCGAGGCGCTTTCCAGGATAGGCATCAGCCCCGTCCCGGCTGTTGCCGGCACTGCGGAGGCACAACCGGCAGTAGGCGGTATCAGCGGGCTTCCCGTTGAATTTTCTGCCCGCCGCGTTCGATATCTTCACCCATGCCTTCCATGGTATTGCAGCCGGCAGTGAGGGCGGCCAGGGCCAGCATGATCGGCACCAACAGTGATTTTTTCATTTTGCTTCTCCCATTCTTGGATCCAGGTCGTTATGCGGCGCGACGGCACAGTCATCGTTGGTGCCCTACGGAAGCAACCGGGACGGATGCCTGTGTCGTCATCGTGCGCTCACCCTTCAGCAAAAACGGTGCCTGCGGTCCGGAACGCGATGGCTCGGGTAAGATCGGAAGAAACCTCTCCCATACGATGACAAGAACCAGGAGGATCAGACATGAGCAGTGTTCACGCGACCGAGACCACTTCCTTCCTGCTGCAGGTGGATGAGCGCAGCAGGACGGCCATTGCGTCGGGAGCCTTGCAGCCCATCGAATCGGAAGAAGCTGTTCTGGATGGCAACGGTCTCGCCTTCCGGGTACGTCGGGTCAGGGCGCTGGAAAAGAAGCAGGCGTTGCCCGGCGGGCCGCGTGACCCCAACTTCAATCCCTTTCTTCCGCCGGACCCGGCGTTGACGGTGGGTCCGGTGGGCAGCCAGCATATGGCCATCCTCAACAAGTACCCGGTGAGCGAGCGTCATCTCGTGCTGGCGCGCAAGGCCTTTGCCGAACAGCTAGAGCCGCTGGAGCTTTGCGACTTCGAGGCGTTGGCAGAAATCATGTCGGAATGCGGCGGTCTGGGCTTTCACAATGGCGGAGCACCGGCAGGCGCGAGTCAGCGCCACAAGCATGTGCAATGGATTCCGGCAGCTCCCGATAACCCTGGGCTGGGCATGTTCCGTCCTGTGCTGGACCCGGACGTGCGTGAACACACGGTGTTCATTCATCTGCAGCTGCCCTTGCGGCACTGCTTCGTACGCGTGAGAGCAGGAAAGGGGGAAGACCCCGGCCAGGCTGGGCAGAGCATGCTGCGTGGCTATCAGCGGGCTTTGGAAACGCTGAGGCTGGAACCCGACCAGAATGGGCATCTGCCGCCTTCCAACATGCTGGTGGAGGAGGGCTGGATGCTGCTCGTGCCGCGCAGCCAGGAACATTTCGAGGGAGTCTCGCTGAACGCGCTTTCCTTCGGCGGCGTTTTTTACGTGCGCGACGAGGCCCAGCTTGAAGCCATGCGCAAGGCAGGGCCGCTGCAGGCGCTGGCGTCGGTCAGCTTCCCTGTGTGAAAACGGGGGCTTGATCCGAATGCTGAGGTGGCTGTTCGGCAAAGGAGCCAGGAGGGCACGTGT
>JAJUFI010000214.1 GCA_029263795.1 Alcaligenaceae bacterium | reverse complement strand
GCGGTGCGCTTTGGTCGCCCTCCTACTTCGCAGGCAGTTGCGGCGGTGCACCCATCGAGATCATCCGCCAGTACATCGAACAGCAGCAGACGCCACACTGACCGCCCAAAGGACGCCTACGGCGTCCCCGCTATCCTTCCCCCGCCTGAAGGCCGAGGCTTGCCGCGCACCGGGTCAAACAGAAAAATTTGTATCAGCGATGCCAGGATGCGACGACGCAGCATTGTCGCCGGTGGTATATTTTCGGCCGCATTCTTTGGAACGCACCACCATGAGCGATACTTTCGCCCCTGACAACTTCAGCCTCTATGGCGAGCCCAACGCTCGCCTCCCAGCGACCAGCCAGCCAACCGAAGCGGGGTCAAATACACCCGCTCTCCCGGCGGCCATGGTGAAGCCAATCGCGCAGGCAAGCGCACAAGCTCTGCATCTGGACACAAGCCCGCCAGCGTCAAACGACTTGGCCATTGGGAACCCCTGCCTGAGCTGCGGTGCTTGCTGCGCCCATTTCAGAGTATCGTTCTACTGTGGTGAAATTGCTGACGGCAATGGCGCAGGCATGGTACCACCAGAACTTGTAACTCAGGTAGGCCCGCTGCGCGCCGCCATGAAGGGCACGGAATTTGGGTATGGCCGATGTATAGCCCTGAGCGGTGAAGTCGGGTCGCCGGACGTGCGTTGCAGCATCTACCCGCTACGCCCCAGCCCTTGCAGGGAATTCGAGCCCTGGCTGGCCGATGGTTCGCCCGAGCCAGATTGCCAGCGTGCGCGGGCGAGATTCGGGCTTCCCCCTCTCCCGGGCCTGTTTGACACACATTCCGACGACCCACAGCCTCACGCCGCGTGACGCAACAGGGTGCTCAGCACCCTGCCCGGTTTCAGTACGTCCATAAGCAGCACCTGGGTGGAAAGAACCACATTCTTACCGGCATCGTTCAACATGTCCGCCACTTCCAGCCAGTCCTGAAACCGCAGCTCGTGCCGCCGGGAGCAGACTGTTTCACCCAGATAAACGATGTCCACCGGCCATTCCCGAACCGCCTCGTAGAACTGCAGGGTCTGCACCCGCGGCCGGTGATAGGCGCCCAGCGTCTGCTGCTGCCCTTACGATACCTTGTCCAGCTCCTCAGACCACGCGGGGTGAACGCTGTAGCGGGCCGCGTTTGCCGCCACATGGTCAAGCGCTCGGCGCCAGACCCTCGTGACCTGTGCCACATAAGCGGGACTGCGCTGGCGGCCTTCTATCTTCACGGCCCTGACGCCCATGGCCATCAGTTGGGGCAGGAGCTCCAGTGTATTGAGGCTGGTGGGTTCCTCCAGGGCGTAGTAGTTCTCTCCAGCGACATCAAAACGCCCCTTGCACAAGGTGGGATAGCCTGCGTTCTCATTTGCGTCATACCGGTCTATGAGGACGCCGTTCAGGCGCGACCTCAGGAGTTTCCTGCCAGCGAACGTAGCGCGCCGGGGAGCACACACCATGGGTGTTGAGAGATTCACCGGTTGTGTAAGAGGAAAGCGCGCAACGCCCTTCAACCATCACACACAGGCTGCCAAAGCCGAATACCTCGATTTCCAACGGGGTCTTCTCGGTAACCTGCTCCACCTGCGCGATGGACAGCACACGTGGCAATACCGCACGTTGGATCGCCGAACTGCTGATGGTAGAAATTGATGGCGTCGCGGAATCCCAGGTAGACGCAATCTGCGCCATTGTCGATAGCCGCCTTCAGCGCGGGAAGGCTGCCGGCAGGGCAGACCAATTCGAGAGGTGTGGCGGCGGAGTCGGGTGCTCCGCCGCGCGGACGTGCAATAGTAATTGGCATGAGCGCTCCAGAGTTGCCGGGGCAAACTGCCGCGCCCC
Source organism: Alcaligenaceae bacterium (assembly GCA_029263795.1). Classification (GTDB taxonomy): domain Bacteria; phylum Pseudomonadota; class Gammaproteobacteria; order Burkholderiales; family Burkholderiaceae_B; genus Yanghanlia. The sequence continues at coordinate 1,315 of JAJUFI010000214.1, read as the reverse complement.
GGTTCGGCAAGCCCTGAACTATGCCGTTAAACCGCGCTCACTACCTTGATGGGGGTTAGGCCACCACTTTGACCTTCAATTCGCCCACGCCTTCGACAGCGCCGACCATGAGGTCGCCGGGCACTACTGCGGCCACGCCTTCCGGTGTGCCCGTGAAGATGAGGTCGCCCGCCTTCAGTTCGAACAGCCCGGAAAGATAGGAGATGGACTCCGCAACATTCCAGATCATGTCGGAGATGCAGCCCTTCTGGCGCGGCTGGCCGTTTACTTCAAGAGTGACGGCACCCTTTTCCAGCAGGCCGGTGCGCTCGACGGGGTAAATGGGGCCCATGGGAGCGCCGAAGTCGAAGGCCTTGCCAACTTCCCAAGGGCGGCCGAGTTTCTTGGCCACACCCTGGAGGTCGCGCCGGGTCATGTCCAAGCCGACGGCATAGCCATAAATACATGCAGCAGCCTGTTCCACAGACAGGTCACGCCCACCACTACCAAGAGCCACCACCAGCTCGATCTCGTGATGCAGATCGGATGTGCGGGGCGGATAAGGAAGCTCGCCCGTTTCGCCTTCCGGCACATAGAGGATGGCGTCAGCCGGCTTGGAAAAGAAGAAGGGATCTTCACGCCCGGTGAAGCCCATTTCCTTGGCATGTTCAGCGTAGTTGCGACCCACGCAGTAAATGCGGCGAACCGGAAAGGCGGCATCCGCACCAACCACGGGTATCAGAGTTGGTGCTGCGGCCGGAAAGACAGTCTTCATATTCAGGCTCCTGCAGCGTAACGCGCTGCGCTGTCCATGATTTCCTTGGCGGCGGATTCCGGGCCCTCCCAGCCCTGCACCTTGACCCACTTGCCCTTTTCGAGGTCTTTGTAATGCTCGAAAAAGTGACGGATCTGGCCGCGCACTTCCTCTGAAACGTCGTCAGGAGTACGCAATTTGGTGTATGCGGGGTAAAGCTTGTCCACCGGGACTGCCAGCAGCTTGGCGTCGCCGCCCGCCTCGTCTTCCATCTTCAGCAGACCCAGCGCCCGGCACTTCACCACGGCACCGACCTGAATCGGGAAAGGTGTCATGACCAGTACGTCGACTGGATCGCCGTCTTCGGACAGAGTCTGGGGGATGTAGCCATAATTGCACGGATAGTGCATGGCGGTCAGCATGAAGCGATCAACGAATACTGCGCCGGTGTCCTTGTCCACCTCGTATTTCACCGGGTCGGCATTCATGGGGATTTCAATGATGACGTTGAATTCGTCCGGCAAATTCTTGCCCGCGGGCACGCGGTCTAGGCTCATGCTCTCAACCTTGCTATGAAAATGT
>JAJUFI010000222.1 GCA_029263795.1 Alcaligenaceae bacterium | reverse complement strand
TCAAATGAAGAAAGAACAAAGCGTGAAGGTAAGCAGCGCGGACCGTGTCGTGGACCGCAAATCGGGAATCCGCAAGGGGGATGTCGCCACCTATTACGAGCGCATTGCGCCCTTAATCATGCCGCATGTGAAGGACCGCCCGGTTTCGCTGCTGCGCGCACCGGAAGGGCTGGGCGGAGAACTGTTTTTCCAGAAGCATATGGACGCCCAGCGCCTTTCGGGAATCATAGAACTCGACCCGGAACTGGACCCCGGACACGAGCCTCTGGTAGTCATACGCAATACGCTGGGGCTGACCCAGGCCGCACAACTGAATACCATTGAATTTCATACGTGGAACGCCCTGCGCAGCCGCATCGACAGGCCTGACCGAGTTACCTTCGATCTGGACCCTGGCAAAGGTGTGGAATGGGCATCCATGCAGGAAGCAGCCGTGCTTCTGCACAATTTTCTTCAGGAGCTGGGTTTACCTTCTTTCATCAAAACGAGTGGTGGCAAGGGCCTGCACGTTGTTGTGCCGATCATTCGGCGCTATGAATGGGATGCAGTGAAGGGTTTTTCCAAGGCAGTGGTGCAACACATGGCTGAAGTTCTTCCCAAGCGTTTTTCCGCGAAAAGCGGTCCCCGCAACAGGGTTGGAAAAATCTTCATCGATTATTTGCGCAATGGGTTTGGTGCCACCACCGTCGCAGCTTGGTCTCTGCGGGCTCGCCCCGGCATGGGCGTCTCCGTTCCGATTGCGTGGGAGGAAGTGGAAACGATAGACAGCGGTGCCCACTGGACACTGCTGAACATTGAAGAGCGCCTGGAGGTGGGCAACCAACCCTGGGATGCCTACCCGACATCTGCAGCTTCACTGGGCTCCGCGATGAAGGCGATCGGCTTCGAAACATGAAACCGGTGGGCCTGATACTTGCACGGCCTTGCTGCAGGAAAGGCCGGAAATCCGTCATGAGCGCATTGAGCCATTAACCGTGCGACCCATTGGCGTAACAGAACAAGGAGAACGCACATGAAGCTGAACTTGAAGCCACTGAAAGATCAAACGATCGTGATCACCGGAGCCAGTAGCGGGATTGGCCGAGCCACGGCTCGGGAGGCGGCCCGCCGCGGCGCCCGTCTGGTGCTTGTGAGCCGGAACAAGGAAGCGCTGGAAGAATTGACGGAGGACTTGAAATCGCAGGGGGCAGAGGCCGTCTCGGTAGTGGCCGATGTAGGCAACCTTGATGACCACGAAAAAATTGTGCAGACGGCGATGCTTGCGTTCGGTGGTTTCGAGACCTGGGTAAACAATGCCGGGGTATCAATATTCGGCAAGCTGGAAGACGTGGCCATCGAGGACCAGCGACAGCTCTTTGAAACCAACTACTGGGGTGTGGTGTACGGCTCGATGGCCGCCCTGAAAGAATTGCGGCAGCGTGGTGGTGCGTTGATCAATGTGGGCAGTGAATTGTCCGATATCGCGATCCCCCTGCAGGGAGCGTACTGCGCTTCCAAGCATGCAGTGAAAGGTTTCACGGACTCACTGCGCATGGAACTGGAAATCGAAGAGGCTCCGGTTTCGGTGACCCTGATCAAGCCGGGCTCCATAGATACCGGCTTCGTTCAACACGCCAAGAATTATCTGGATGTGGAGCCTAAACTCCCACCCCCTGTGTACAGCCCTCAAGCGGTCGCGGAAGCCATTCTTTACGCAGCAGAACATCCCATGCGGGACATCTACGTAGGTGGTGCTGCGCGCGCCACGGCAGCATTCGGACAAACTCTGCCGGGAGTAGCCGACCGTGTACTGGGCCCAAGAATGCACCGTGCACAGCGCAGCCGACACCCGGCTGAAGAACGACAGGACGCTTTGTGGCATTCAGGAGACCCCGTGGAGGGTGGGCAATCCCGCCACGTATGCTCAAGCAGCCTCTACACCGATTTCAGCACCCGGTGGCGCAATGTTGCCTGCGCCGGCCTGGGAGCGGCTGCAGCGCTGGTGTTTCTATCCCACTGTTTGCCCAAGGCAAGCCGCCGCAAATAAGGTGGCGGCTTTCAGGCGACGACCTGCAGCTGTTGTGACAACTCATCGATATAAGGGTCCTGCAGGCCGAGTTCCTGCAGGGCGTCGCTCAGTTTGAGGACATAATCACGATTACTGCCCAGGGGCCCGGAGGCGGTGGCAATCAGCGGTAGAACCGTTTCAACCCTGTCGTCTTCCTCGTGAAGGGGACACGAAGGGTTGGCGCTGAAAATGATTGCAAGGACAGTTCTACCGTCAAACAAATGCACAGGCGCCCATTGCGGCAAGTAAGACCCGCTGAGCATTTCGCGCCGCCACACAATGCGCAACTCCGTCTCCAGGTTTGCCTCATCCATGCGCAAGGCCAGACCTTGGGTCGACCCCCCCGGTGCAAGTGACATCATGCGGCCCGGGCGCTTCACACAACCGCGCCCCGCAATGAGACGCATACAGAAACTGCGTCGCCAACCTTCGAGCACTCCCTGGCAACTTTCGACGAAATGGAACAGGGGGTTCCAGATCAGCGAGCCATAGGCGAATATCCAGACTGGCTGACCGGGCGGGCGCTTCGCGAGCATTTCCTGCATGGAAGACTCGAGACGTTCTTCCGACCACAGAGTGAGACCCGGCACGTCTCTAAAAGCGTTCAGAAAAGTGCCGTTTGTAAGACTGCTTCTGTCCAGCATCTTTGCATCCTTATTGGCAGGTAACGCTAGTCGAAGATTTCCCCGTCTATGTAATACCAGCGCCCGCCTTCCCTTAAGAAACGGCTGCGTTCATGCAAGCGCTCACCCTTGCCAGCCACGCGGCTGCGGGCGACGAACTCTACCCATGCCGTGTCAGGCTCTGCCGGACTGGGTGGAGTGACTGATTTGATGGCAAGGCCTAGCCATTTCACCCGTGGCAAATGGTGCAAATCTTTCGGCCGTGTATCCGGATGCCAGGTCGCCAG
>JAJUFI010000167.1 GCA_029263795.1 Alcaligenaceae bacterium | reverse complement strand
TGTTCGGCGTGGAAGACACCAAGTCCATGCTGGTCAACGTTGGTCTGCGTCACCAGTTCTAATCGGTACGCATAGCTCGTCTATGCAAACCGGGGTGGCCACAGCAATGTGGCCATCGAAGAAAAGCCACCCTTCGGGGTGGCTTTTTGCGTACTTGAGCTCCATGCTTTATGCTTTGCTTGTGTGCAATACGGAAGCGTTCTGCACGGCGAAAAAAACCTTCTGCAGGGGGAGCCTGCCACTAACAGGTGGCCGTGCTCCTGGATGCCCCGTGATCTGTTGGGCCTTTGCGACACGCTTGTCATGGTCCTTCAGCTCCATGCCCTTCGGGCTGGCTCCGAAAACGGCGAGAATACCTGGTTTCTGCTGCCAGTCGGCAGGAATGCCGTCATTCAAAATGCTACAATCCAAGGGTTTAATCTTTGAGACCGGAAGCGTGGCATGGGCATGCAGGAATATTTCCCCGTACTTCTTTTCATCATCATAGGCTCCGTCATCGGCGCTGCCCTTTTGATGGCAGGGCGGTTGCTTGGCCCGAACCGGCCTTATGACGAAAAACTGTCACCTTACGAGTGCGGCTTCGAGGCCTTTGGCGACACGCGCATGAAGTTCGATGTGCGCTACTACCTGGTGGCCATCCTGTTCATCATGTTCGACCTGGAAATCGCCTTCCTGTTTCCGTGGGCCATGGCCAACGGAACGGTCGGCCTGGTGGGCTTCTGGACAGTTATGGTCTTCCTGGCCATCCTCACCGTGGGCTTCATCTACGAGTGGAAAAAAGGCGCACTCGATTGGGAATAAGCTCCCGCACACATAATTGGTCGGGTGGGACAGGCTTCATCCGACGCTCTCGCGGCACTGAATAGGCAGAATTATGGCTATCGACGGCATTATGAAAGAAGGGTTCATCACGACCAGTGCAGACAAGTTTCTGAACTGGGCGAAAACAGGCTCCTTGTGGCCCATGACATTCGGCCTGGCGTGTTGCGCGGTCGAGATGATGCAGGCCGGCGCTGCGCGTTATGACATGGACCAATTCGGCATCATCTTCCGGCCCAGCCCTCGCCAGTCCGACGTCATGATCGTCGCCGGCACACTGTGCAACAAGATGGCGCCGGCTCTGCGTAAGGTTTACGACCAAATGGCCGAGCCGCGCTGGGTGGTGTCCATGGGCTCCTGTGCAAATGGCGGTGGTTACTACCACTATTCCTACTCTGTGGTGCGCGGCTGCGACCGCATCGTACCGGTCGATATCTACGTTCCCGGCTGTCCGCCAACAGCCGAAGCGCTGATCTATGGCCTGCTCCAACTGCAGAACAAGATCCGCCTGACAAACACCATTGCGCGCTGAGCTCTACTCGGCACCCACAACGTTGAATCGCTAGAATATGACTCGGCTCGAAACGCTAGAAAATTCCCTGCGGGCGGCCTTCGGTGACACCGTTACGCTTCAGCAGGCATTGGGCGAGCTTACGCTCGTAGTACCGGCCAAGGCCTGGATCGACACCTGTAAGGCATTGCGCGACAACCCGGAGCTGGGCTTCGAAATCGCCATCGACCTCTGCGGTATTGATTACTCCGCCTGGGGTGCGCCCACTCTGCCTGCAGAAGACAATCCGCATCCCCGCCGCTTTGCTGTCGTTCTGCATCTGCTGTCTGTCACCAACAACGTGCGCTTGCGCGTACGCAGCTATGTTGAAGACGACGAGTTCCCGGTGATGCCGACCTTGGTCAACATCTGGCCTGGGCTCAACTGGTATGAGCGTGAAGCCTTCGACCTCTTCGGCATCGTATTTGAAGGTCACCCCGACCTTCGCCGCATTCTTACCGACTACGGTTTCATTGGTCATCCCTTCCGCAAGGATTTCCCCATCTCCGGCCATGTGGAAATGCGCTACGACACCGAACAGAAGCGGGTGGTTTACCAGCCGGTTTCTATCGAGCCGCGTGAGATCACTCCGCGTGTTGTGCGTGAAGAAGGTTATGGAATAGGGCGCTGAGCATGGCTGAAATCAAGAATTACACCCTGAACTTTGGTCCCCAGCACCCGGCGGCCCACGGTGTGCTGCGTCTGGTGCTGGAAATGGACGGTGAGGTCATCCAGCGCGCCGACCCGCACATCGGCTTGCTGCACCGTGCCACCGAAAAACTGGCTGAGCACCGCACCTATCTGCAGGCGCTGCCGTACATGGATCGTCTCGATTACGTGTCCATGATGTGCAACGAACACGCCTACGTCATGGCTGTAGAGCGTCTGTTGGGCATAGAAGTTCCCCTGCGGGCACAGTACATCCGCGTGATGTTCGACGAGATCACCCGCATCCTGAACCACCTCATGTCCCTGGGTTCGCACGCGCTGGACGTCGGAGCCATGGCGGTCTTCCTTTACGCCTTCCGTGAGCGTGAAGACCTCATGGACGCCTACGAGGCGGTATCTGGCGCCCGCATGCACGCGGCCTACTACCGGCCCGGCGGCGTATACCGCGATCTTCCTGATTCCATGCCCAAGTACCAGGGCAACAGCAAATACCGCAGCGAAAAAGAAATACGCCTGATGAACGAGGCTCGCTCGGGTTCCTTGCTGGATTTCATCGAAGACTTCACCAACCGTTTCCCCGGCTGCGTTGACGAATATGAAACCCTGCTGACCGACAACCGGATCTGGAAGCAGCGGCTTGTCGATGTCGGTGTGGTGCCACCTGAGCTGGCCAAGGCCATGGGCTTCACCGGCCCGATGCTGCGCGGTTCCGGCGTGGAATGGGATCTCCGCAAGAATCAGCCCTACGAAGTCTACGACCGTCTCGAGTTCGACGTTCCCGTCGGCGTGAATGGCGACTGCTACGACCGCTATCTCTGCCGTGTGGCGGAAATGAGGGAAAGCAACCGCATCATCCGTCAGTGCGTGGAATGGCTGCGCAACAATCCCGGCCCCGTCATCATCGACAACCACAAGGTGGCGCCTCCGCCTCGTGAGCGCATGAAGGCCGGCATGGAAGACCTCATCCACCACTTCAAGCTGTTCACGGAAGGCATGCACGTGCCCGCCGGTGAGGCCTATGCGGCGGTGGAGCACCCCAAAGGTGAGTTCGGCATCTACATGGTGTCCGACGGCGGCAATAAGCCGTATCGCCTGAAGATCCGTGCACCGGGCTTCGCTCATCTGCAGTCCCTGGACGTCATGTCACGCGGTCACATGCTGGCCGACGCCGTCACCATCATCGGCACCCAGGACATCGTGTTCGGCGAGATCGACCGCTAAGGCCGTCGCCAAGGTAAAAACCGGATTTCAACTATGCTGCTTTCCCCACAGGCTTATCAGAGAATCGACCGGGAACTTGCCAAGTTCCCGGCAGACCAGAGGAAGTCCGCCATCATGGCGGCCCTGGCCATTGCCCAGGAAGAAAAGGGCTGGGTGTCAGCCGAGGTCATCGCCGATGTGGCAGCCTATATCGGTGTGCCGGCCATCGCCGTTCAAGAAGTGGCGACCTTCTACAACATGTTCGACAAGCACCCCGTTGGGCGCTTCAAGATCACTGTCTGCACCAACCTACCCTGTGCCTTGCGCGATGGCGTGAAGGTGGGTGAATACCTGAAAGAGAAGCTGGGTATCCACTATGGCGAAACCACCCCTGACGGCATGTTCTCACTTGCTGAAGGCGAGTGCATGGGCGCCTGTGGTGATGCGCCGGTCATGCTGCTCAACAACCATCACATGTGTGTGCGCATGGAGCAGGCCAAGATTGATGAAATGATTGAAGAACTGAAGAAGCAGGGGGAATCCGCATGAGCGTGCAGGATGTTCTGCAGCGTTTCGCTGAAGGGCTGAACCCCAACCCTGGCAGTGATCTCTCGGCCAGCATGATCTTCCACGGGCGGCATATCCAGCCACAGATTCTTGATGGCCTGGACGGCACCAACTGGGGTCTGGAAGACTACGTCAAACGTGGCGGTTACGAAGCCCTGCGCAAGATTCTCACCACCGGCATGACGCCCGATGACGTTATTGCGGAAGTGAAGGCCTCTTCGCTGCGTGGTCGTGGCGGCGCGGGCTTCCCCACCGGCCTGAAATGGAGCTTCATGCCGCGCACCTTGCCCGGCCAGAAGTATCTTGTGTGCAACTCGGACGAAGGGGAGCCCGGTACCTTCAAAGATCGCGACATTCTGCGCTTCAACCCGCATATCGTGATCGAAGGCATGGCCATTGCAGCCTACGCGATGGGCATCACTGTCGGCTACAACTACATCCACGGTGAAATCTTCGAGGTCTATCAGCGCTTCGAAGAAGCTCTGGAACAGGCGCGCGCCGCCGGTTTCCTGGGCGACAACATCATGGGCTCGAACTTCAGCTTTCAGCTGCATGCTTTCCACGGCTACGGTGCCTATATCTGTGGCGAGGAAACCGCTCTGCTGGAATCGCTCGAAGGGAAGAAGGGGCAGCCGCGCTTCAAGCCGCCGTTCCCCGCGAGCTTCGGTCTGTATGGCAAGCCGACCACGATCAACAACACCGAAACCTTTGCAGCCGTGCCCTGGATCATTCGCAATTCCGGGCAAGCCTACCTGGAAGTTGGCATCCCCAATGCCGGTGGCACCAAGATCTTCTCCGTTTCGGGCGATGTCGAGCGCCCCGGCAACTATGAAATTCCTCTCGGCACACCGTTCAGCAAGTTGCTGGAACTGGCCGGCGGGGTCCGGGGCGGGCGCAAGCTCAAGGCAGTGATCCCTGGCGGTTCCTCCGCTCCCGTGCTGCCGGCTCACATCATGATGGAAACCAATATGGACTACGACTCCATCGCGAAGGCGGGGTCGATGTTGGGTTCCGGTGCCGTCATCGTCATGGATGAAACCCGTTGCATGGTGAAGTCCCTGCTGCGGCTGTCGTACTTCTATTTCGAGGAAAGTTGCGGGCAGTGCACTCCCTGTCGTGAGGGCACGGGCTGGCTGTATCGCATGGTCAAGCGTATCGAGAATGGTCAGGGGCGTCCTGAAGATCTCGACGTTCTCGACTCGGTCGCGCAGAACATCATGGGCCGCACCATCTGCGCGCTGGGTGATGCTGCAGCGATGCCGGTACGCAGCTTCATCAAGCACTTCCGCGACGAATTCGCACACCACATTGAGCACAAGCAATGTGTGGTGCCCAAATATCTGTAGGCAGGACACGTAATGGTTGAAGTCACCATCGACGGCATCAAGACGGAAGCGCCCGAAGGCAGCATGGTCATCCAGGC
>JAJUFI010000130.1 GCA_029263795.1 Alcaligenaceae bacterium | reverse complement strand
GGTTCGCGTTTCCGCATATGACGCCCAGGAAGCCCCAGTTTCCGTGTCGCCGCTCACGTCCGGCAAGGTGTCCAGTGTGGCAACCTCCAGCCAGGGTGTGCGCCTGGATCTTGGCCTGGCAGGTTCCTATCTGCTTTCCGATGTACGCAAGATCATGTAATGCATTCCGCGCCAACGGGCGCGGGCGTTGAACGAATACTGAATAGATACGAGGATTTGAATCATGGGTTTTGGTCAGGGCTTAAGTGGTCTGAAGTCGGCAGCACAGAAGCTGGACGTCATCGGCAATAACATCGCCAACTCGAACACGGTGGGTTTCAAGGCTTCTTCCGTTTCCTTTGCTGACGTCTACGCCAGCTCCCGCATTGGTCTGGGTACCCAGGTTGCCGCCATCAATCAGGATTTCACCGTGGGCAACCTTTCGGTGACGGGTGGCCAGTTCGACGTTGCCATTGATGGCCCCAACGGAATGTTCCGGGTGGAAGACCAAAGCGGTGCGGTGCTTTACACCCGCAACGGTCAGTTTGCACCCAACAAGGACGGCTACCTGGTCAATGCACAGGGCCAGTACCTTACCGGCTACATCTGGGATTCGGTCGCGGAATCCTACAGCACTGAACCCGAGCGCATCCGCCTGCCCATGGGGAATATTGCTCCCAAGGCAACCGGTACCGGTTCGGGTGTTGAAGCGCGCGCCATGAACCTGGACGCCCGCGCCGAGGTGCCTGAAGTTGATGACTTTGATCCGGCTAACCCCAAGAGCTACAACATGGCCGTGCCGCTCACGGTTTATGATTCGCTTGGTCGCGAGAATCGTCTTACACAGTACTTCGTCAAAGATTCCGACAATAACTGGACGGTGCATTACCAGCTCGGAGATGACCCGGTCAGCGTGACGCACCAGCTCAAATTCACTAATGACGGAAAGATCGACCCAACCACCAGCATCACTCGTGAGTTGACTTTCACTGTTGGCGGCGGGGCCGACCCCATCGTAACGACATTCAATTACGACGACGCCACGCAATTCGGCGGAAACTATGTCTACGAATTCGTGCAAGATGGCTACGCCACCGGCGAATACGCCAGTCTGGGCATTTCTGCCGACGGCACCATGATGGCCAATTACACCAACGGCCAGATGTCCGAAATCGGTTACATCGTGCTGGCAGACTTCGCCAATCTGCAAGGCCTGAGCCCTGTGGGTGGCAATGCCTGGACGCAAACGGCAGACTCCGGTGCGCCGCTGCTCAGCCGCCCGGGTTTCAACGGCATGTCCAAACTCATGAGCCAGGCTCTGGAAGAGTCCAACGTCGACATCAGCACGGAACTGGTCAACATGATCATCACGCAGCGTACCTACCAGGCCAACGCACAGTCCATCACGACGCAAAGCGAGATGATGCAGAACCTGCTGAACATCCGATAGGCGCCTGAATGGACCGCATCGTCTATACCGCCGCTTCCGGCGCCTCCCGCGTACTTGAGCACCAGAGCATCGTCAGCAACAACCTGGCGAATGTCAGTACCGCAGGCTTCCGCGAAGAGCTGGCCATTTATCGTGCAGTACCCCTGCAAGGGCACAATTCGCTGCCCACGCGGGTCAGCACGGCAACGGCCAGCACGGCAAGCAGTTATCAGCAGGGCGCCATGGCCGAAACCGGCCATGCGCTCGACCTCGCCATTCGTGGCGAGGGCTGGTTCGCCGTGCAGACGCCTAATGGCGAGGCCTACACGAGGGCAGGGGAATTCGGCATCAATGCGGACAACGTCATGGTCACGCAATCCGGGCTCCCCGTGCTCTCCGCCGAGAACGCACCCATTGAAATCCCCGAGCGCGGCACACTCACCTTCTCCGAAGACGGCCAGATTTCCGTGATCGGTGCGGGTGACAACCCTAACGACGTTCAGAACATCGGTCAGGTCAAGCTGGTGAACCCGCCCGTGGGGCAAATGGTTCGCGGTGAAGATGGTCTGTTCCGTCTGGCAGGGGGGCAGCCCGCCCAACAAGACCCTCAGGTCCGTCTGGTGTCCGGCTTTGTGGAACGAAGCAACGTGAACCCGGCCGAGGCCATGGTCAGCATGATCGCCAACGCCCGCCTGTTCGACATGCAGATGCGTGTCATTCAGGAAGCCAAGACCAATGCGGAACGCGCCAACGGCATTCTGTCCGCCCAGTAAATACCCAAATCAGCTTGAAGCGGCCCCCACGGGCCCGATAGGAAACAGGAAATGATACGTTCCCTCTGGATCGCCAAGACCGGGTTGGAAACCCAACAGACCAACCTGGACGTGATCTCGAACAACCTGGCCAACGTGAGCACGGCCGGTTTCAAGCGCACTCGTGCCGTATTCGAAGACCTCATGTACCAGACGATACGTCAGACTGGTGCACAGGTGGGTGCAGCGAACCAGTTGCCTTCAGGTCTGCAGGTGGGTAGCGGTGTCCGCACAGTGGCCACGGAACGCATCCATACACAAGGCAACCTCACCAATACCGGCAACAGCCTGGACATCGCCATCCAGGGCAAGGGTTTCCTGGAAGTGGAACTGCCCGACGGCACACTGGCCTACACCCGTGACGGCAGCCTGCAGGTCAATCAGGATGGCCAGATCGTAACTGCCGGCGGCTATGTGGTTCAGCCGCCTCTCAATATTCCCGATAACGCGCTGACCATCACCATTGCCCGCGACGGTACGGTGTCGGTGACCCAGGCGGGTGCTCCCGGCGTCAATGTGGAGATCGGCCAGCTGCAACTGGCAACCTTCATCAACCCCACCGGCCTGCACAGCATGGGCGAGAACCTGTACCTGGAGTCTGACGCCTCGGGCCCGGTCAACTTCGCGCAACCCGGGCTGGATGGCGCAGGCACCATCCTGCAGGAATACATTGAAACGTCCAACGTCAATGTAGCCGAGGAACTGGTGAACATGATCACCACCCAGCGCGCCTATGAAATGAACAGCAAGTCCATCGAAACCTCCGATGCGATGCTGAACCGTCTGTCGCAACTCTGATGCTTTTCGCTTTCCGCCGCTACGCAGCTCTTGTATTGGTCGCAGCCCTGGGTGGCTGCGCCATGATTCCTCCGGAACCCATCGTGACGGGGCCGCTGACGGCGGAGCCGCCGGGGCCATACGCCATGTCGGATGCGGTGCCGAATGGCTCCATCTATCAGCCCACGGCCTACGGGAACTACCCCTTGTTCGAAGATCGCCGCCCGCGCAATATTGGCGATATCGTTACCGTCGTCATTCAGGAACGTACCAACGCTCAGAAGAGTGTGGGTACGTCCACCGAACGCAGCAGTGGTGCCACCCTGGGGTGGGGGGCCGTACCTTCGATTCTTCCGGGTAACGTAAGCCCTGATCAAGACTTCAACGTGTCCGGCAGCAACACCATGGACGGCACCGGCTCCACACGTGCCAACAATCTGTTCACCGGTACGCTCACCACCACTGTGGTCGGTGTGTTGCCTAACGGCAACCTGCAAATTGCCGGCGACAAGCAGATCGCCATCAATCGGGGCAGCGAGTACTTACGCTTCTCCGGCGTGGTGGACCCGCGCTCGATTTCCGGAAACAACACGGTGGCGTCCACCCAGGTTGCGGATGCCAAGATCGAGTTCCGCAGCAAGGGCGTAATGGATGAAGTTCAGACCATGGGCTGGTTGCAGCGTTTCTTCCTCAATGTTTCGCCGTTCTGACATGATCAAGCGTCCTATCCGTCTCTGGCAGAAAACCTGGCGCGCTGCGGCCGCCGTGCTGCTCTGCGCAGGCCTGGCCGCTCCGGCCATGGCTGAACGCATCAAGGATCTCGCCACCATTCAGGGTGTGCGTTCCAACCCCTTGGTGGGTTACGGGCTGGTCGTCGGCCTGGACGGTACGGGCGACCAGGTTCGCCAGACGCCGTTCACCCAGCAAAGCCTCACCAACATGCTGTCTCAGCTGGGCATTACGGTTCCGCAGGGCACCAATATGCAGGTACGCAACGTTGCAGCCGTCATGGTCACGGCCAACTTGCCGGCCTTTGCGCAGCCCGGGCAAACGCTGGATGTCGTTGTTTCGGCCATGGGTAACGCCAAAAGCCTGCGCGGCGGCACTTTGCTGATGACACCGCTCAAGGGTGCCAACGGGCAGGTCTACGCCATTGCCCAGGGCAATATCCTCGTGGGGGGCGCCGGGGCCGAAGCCGGTGGTTCCAGCGTTCAGGTCAATTCCTTGAACGGCGGCATCATTTCAAATGGCGCCGTGATCGAACGGGCAGTGCCCACGACTTTCGCTCGTGATGGCATCATTCGTCTCGAGCTCAACCATACTGATTTCGGCGCCACACAGGCAGTGGTCAACGCACTTAACAAGCGCTTTGGCCCGGGCACGGCAATGTCGACTGACGCGCGTGTAGTGCAGCTGCGCGCTCCGACCGACCCTGCGGCGCAATCCGCCTTTCTTTCCCAGGTGGAAAATACTGATGTGCGACTGCCGCCGGCACGAGCCAAAGTGGTCATCAACGCCCGCACCGGTACAGTGGTCATGAATCGCACAGTCACCATTGAGGAAGCAGCCATTGCCTATGGCAGCCTTTCCGTGGTGATCAGTCGCGGCACAGAAGTCAACCAGCCCGACACACCATTCGGTGGCGGGCAGACTGTGGTTACGCCGACTACCGATATTGAAGTGCGTTCAGAACAGGGCGCACTGCAAAAGGTGAACACCAGTGCCAATTTGTCTGACGTGGTGCGCGCCCTGAACGCTCTTGGTGCAACCCCACAAGATCTTCTCGCGATTCTGCAGAATCTCAAAAGTGCCGGTGCACTGCGCGCCGACCTGGAAATCATCTGACGGAAGCGGCATGTCATTCGTACAATTCACGCCCCGCCCTGGTTCAGCCGGCCCGCAGACATCCATTTTTGATTTCGAGTCGCTGCAGCGCCTGAAGCGGGCCGTCACCAGCATGGGCGACGGTTCCCAGCTGGATCCCTCCCGTATGCGCGATGGCGTCACCGACGCCGAACGCGAGGTTGCCCAGCAGTTCGAGGCCATGTTCATTCAGCAGGTGCTCAAGCAGTCGCACCGCGCACCGCTGTCCACCATGCTGCAGTCCGACAGCACGAAGTTCGTGCAGGACCTTGCCGACCAGCAGGCGTCTCTGGAACTGGCCCGCCCGGGAATGGGGCTGGCACAGAACATTCTGGACATGATCCGCAGCCAGCGCGGTACTACAGACCCGCTTGCCGCGCCACCACTGCCCGAACAGGTGTCCAACTCGCGCTTGCCCAACCTCAGGTCTGCGATCGGTGAAAACCGGCGTCAGGTGGCCGGTTCGGTGGAAGACCTGATCAAGATGCTGGAAGGGGTCAAGCGTACTCCGGAAAAAATTCATTCCGCCATCGAAGGCGCACCGCGTCACATTCGTGATTTTGTGTCGCGCATGTCCACAGCAGCCAAGGTTGCCGCAGAGCAGAGCGGTGTGCATGCCAAGCTGATTCTCAGCCAGGCGGCGCTGGAGTCAGGCTGGGGCCAGCGTGAAATCCGCCGCGAAGATGGTAGTACCACGTACAACCTGTTCGGCATCAAGGCCGGCCCGAGCTGGAAGGGCGATGTCGTGCATGTGACCACAACCGAATACGTCAACGGCAAACCGCAAAAAGTGAAGGAACCCTTCCGGGCCTACCGCTCGTATGAAGAAGCCTTTACGGATTACGCCAAGCTGGTGGGTAACAGCGAGCGTTACGCGCAAGTGCGCAAGGCACCCACCGCCGAGGCCGCCGCGCGCAGCATTCAGAAGGCTGGTTACGCCACCGACCCCGCCTATGCCGACAAGCTCATTTCCATCATGGGCTATTTCGACACGGGCCGTAAGCTTCGTGCCTGAGCGTTGGTAAAGTTTTCGGCGGCCCTGCCGTAAATATTGATATGTCCTGGTATCAGGGCGGCGGCAGCCGCCCCACAAAAACAGCGGAACACAAATGAATCTTGCGAAAATGGGCCTCGGCGCGATGAACGCCGCTCAGTACAAACTGACAACGGCTGCGCACAACGTCAACAACTCGGCGGTGGAAGGTTATAACCGCCAGACCGTCCTCACTCAGACTGCCGGCGGCAAAGCCACGGGCGCAGGTTACGTGGGCCGCGGTGTGCAAACCGTCACCGTCAGTCGCTCATACGACAACTTCCTGTTCACGCAGCTGGTCCAGGCCCAGGGTCAGGGCGCTGCCCTCAAGGCTTATTCCACCGAAATCAGCCAGGTTGATACCCTGTTTGCAGACCGCACTGTTGGCATTTCCCCGGCCATCGAGCGCTTCTTCGCCAGCGTGAATGCCGTTGCTTCCGAGCCGGCCGACCCCGCGGCACGTGAAGAAATGCTGGGCCAGGCCAACAACCTTGCTTCCCAGATCCGCGAAACCGACGCTTTCCTGAATCGTCAGCGCGAAAACCTGAACACGCAGATCACCACTGTGGTGGATCAGGTCAACAGCTATCTGGAACGCATTCACGACGCCAATCAACAAATCGTTCGCGCCCGCGCCAGTGCCAGCGCGCACGAGCCCAACGATCTGCTCGACCAGCGCGATCAGCTTCTGAAAGAGCTGAACCAGCTGGTAGAGGTCCGGGTTTTCGAACAGGAAGGGCGCTTCAATCTTTCCATCGGCAATGGCCAGGTGGTTTTGAGCGGCAACGAGGTCTACCACCTTCAGGCCATGCGCGCGGAAGATGATCCGTCCCGCATCGTGGTCGGCATCACCCGTACAAACTCGCTGGGCGAGCGTGTCGGCGTTGAAATGGACGAAAGTTACGTGCGCGGCGGGCAATTGGGTGGCCTCGTCCAGTACCGCCAGGAAGTGCTTGATGACGTCCAGAACAACCTGGGCAGGCTGGCCGTTGGCCTGGCCGCCGCTTTCAACGAAGTGCACAAGGGCGGTGCAGACCTCGCCGGTGTTGCTGGCGAAGACTTTTTCACCGTGGGCCCCGCCAAGGTCATTCCTTCGAATTCGGGCGTTGCAGCCGTCATCAGCGACGCCAACGGCCTGACGGGCCACGACTACCGTATCAAACCCGTATTCGACGCCGACGATACTTTCACGCATTACGAGCTGACCAACGTCAGCACTGGCGCCGGCCCCTACACCATTGAAGACGGCGACACCTTTGAAGGCCTGAAATTCAGCTTGAGTGGTACCCCCCAAAAGGGTGACAGCTGGTTCATTCAGCCCACCCGCCATGCAGCGGCGGAACTGAAGGTCAACATTACAGATCCTGCAAAAATTGCGGCTGCCGCGGTCGGCACTGGTACTGCCGGCACTG
>JAJUFI010000031.1 GCA_029263795.1 Alcaligenaceae bacterium | reverse complement strand
GGCGCTGCTGCCAAGCGTATGACACGTTGCTCCACCGTAAAGTGGGGCGCGAAAGAGATACGTATCGGGGGCAATGCGCCGGTAGTGGTCCAGTCCATGACCAACACCGACACTGCGGACGCCATAGCAACAGCCATTCAGGTCAAGGAACTGGCCATGGCGGGCTCCGAGATCGTGCGCATTACGGTGAATACGCCGGAGGCCGCTCAAGCTGTGCCGGCGATTCGCGAACAGTTGGACCGCATGGGCGTGGATGTCCCGCTCGTGGGTGATTTCCATTTTAACGGGCACAAACTGCTCAGCCAGTTTCCCGAATGTGCTCAGGCCCTTTCCAAATACCGGATCAACCCCGGCAACGTGGGTGGGGGCAGGAAGCGGGAAGACAATTTCGCGCAGATGATCGAAGTGGCATGCCGCTATCAAAGGCCGGTGCGCATAGGCGTGAACTGGGGCAGCCTCGACCACGAACTCATGGCCCGCCTGATGGACGAGAACAGCCGCCGGGCCCAGCCATGGGAAGCGGCCGCCGTTATGCGTGAAGCACTGGTCACGTCGGCCATAGACAATGCGCGCCGTGCTGAAGAACTCGGTTTACCCGGCGATGCCATCGTGCTGTCGTGCAAGGTGAGCCACGTTCAGGATCTCATCACTGTCTATCGCGATCTCTCACGTCGCTGTGACTACCCACTTCATCTCGGGCTCACGGAAGCCGGCATGGGCAGCAAAGGCATTGTCGCTTCCACGGCAGCCCTGGCAGTTCTGCTGCAGGAAGGCATAGGCGACACCATCCGCATTTCGCTGACCCCGGAACCGGGCGGCGACCGCACACGCGAAGTGATAGTCGCTCAAGAAATCCTGCAAAGCATGGGTTTGCGGGCCTTCACCCCCATGGTGGTGGCCTGCCCGGGTTGCGGCCGCACCAGCAGCACCTTCTTCCAGGAACTTGCCGACAGCATCCAGTCATACCTGCGTCGCCAGATGCCGGTGTGGAAGTCGCGCTACCCAGGTGTGGAAACCATGAACGTGGCGGTGATGGGTTGCGTTGTCAACGGGCCAGGGGAAAGCCGTCATGCTGATATCGGAATCAGCCTGCCGGGTACCGGAGAAGTCCCGGCCGCACCAGTTTTCATAGACGGTGAGCGCACCGTCACTCTGAAAGGCGATACCATCGCCCAGGAATTTCAGCAGATCGTCGAGCAATACGTGGAACGTCGTTACGGGCTCGGCGGCAACAATAACAGTCAAGCAGATTCATGAGCCAGCAGTTTGAGAAAGTGCGTGCCCTGACGGGCATGAAGGATGTGCTGCCGCACGAGAGCGCAGCCTGGGAAACACTGGAAGCCATCGTGCGTGAGTGGCTGGCGTCTTATGGCTATCGCAACATGCGTACGCCTGTGTTGGAACACACCCGCCTGTTCGCGCGCGGTATTGGCGAGGTCACCGACATCGTAGAGAAGGAAATGTATTCCTTCCGCGACGCCCTCAATGACGACCACCTTACCATGAGGCCCGAATTCACGGCCGGCATGGTGCGGGCCGCGATAGAGCACAATCTGCTGTACGACCGCCCGCAGCGGGTTTATTGCATGGGGCCGGTGTTTCGCCATGAGCGCCCCCAGCGCGGCCGTTATCGCCAGTTCCATCAAATTGACGTGGAAGCCCTGGGCTTTGCTGGGCCGGACGTCGACGCAGAACTCATCGTCATGCTGGCCCGCCTGTGGAAACGTCTTGGGCTGACCGATATCCGATTGGAGCTGAACTCATTGGGTCAGCCTGCCGAACGCGCCGCTCACCGGCAGGCTCTGGTCGAGCACCTTGAAAAGAATATCGACGTTCTTGATGAAGAAGCGCGCCGGCGCATGCATACGAACCCGTTGCGGGTGCTCGATACCAAGAATCCAGCCATGCAGGATATGGCCAACAGCGCACCGCGCCTGTACGACTTTCTCGGGCCCGAATCACTGGCACACTTTGAAGGCGTTTGCACACGTCTGAAGGATGCCGGTATTGAATACACCTTGAACCCGAGGCTCGTTCGCGGGCTGGACTACTACAACCTGACCGTTTTCGAGTGGGTGACCGACCGTCTTGGTGCTCAGGGCACCGTTTGTGGCGGTGGGCGGTATGACGGCCTGATGGAACTGCTGGGCGGCAAACCAGCACCGGCTGTAGGTTTCGCGATAGGCATGGAGCGCCTGCTCGACCTGTGGCAACAGTCGGATGCCGACACCGATACTTCCGAGTGTGATGTCTACGTGGTTCATCAGGGTGACGACGCACAGCGTCGGGCAGCTTTGCTGGCCGAAACCTTGCGTGATTCCGGGTATCGTGTTCTGGTTCATGCCGGTTCGACCGGTTTCAAGTCACAGTTCAAGCGCGCCGATGCCAGCGGGGCGGCAGTGGCCCTCATCATTGGTCCAGATGAGCTTGCGGCTGGTCAGGCCAGTGTCAAATGGTTACGGCACCAGGAAGGGGACATCCGTCCGCAGCAGGAAACCCTGCCCTTTGAGGCAATCGCAGAAACTCTCAAGACGAGGATGTAAATGGCATACGATCTGGATGAACAGGAAAAGCTGGACGCCTTGAGGGCCTGGTGGGACCGCTGGGGCACTCTGGTGGCAGTGGCGGTGTTCGTCATCGTGGCTGCGATTGTCGGCTGGCGCGGTTGGCAGTGGTACCAGACCCATCAGGCCAACCAGGCAATGGGCTATTTCGAAGCTCTGCAGTCGGCGGCCAATCAGGAAGGTGAAGACTCGGTATCGCGCATTCAGGCAGCCGCCGCCACACTCAAGGATAGTTTCCCGGATTCCGGCTACACCAGTCGTGGTCTGCTGGTGGCAGCCACTGCCCTGGCAGAGCGTGGTGAGCATGACGCAGCTCGCCAGCAGCTCGAGTGGCTGGCAGGCCGGAGCAAGGAACCGGCATTGGCCGCTTTGGCACGGCTGCGACTTGCTGGTGTACTCATGGAGCAGCAGCAGTATGACCAGGCCCTGGCGCAACTGGCGAACGCACCAGCCAGCTTTGAGGCTCTCTATGCCGACCGTCGTGGCGATATCCTCATTGCTCAGGGTAAGATCGCAGAGGCTCGCGCCGAATGGCAGCGCGCCAAGGAAGCGTTCGGCACAGATCCGATCGCACAAATCGTACAACTCAAGATCGACGCCATTGCC
Organism: Alcaligenaceae bacterium; assembly: GCA_029263795.1. Taxonomy (GTDB): domain Bacteria; phylum Pseudomonadota; class Gammaproteobacteria; order Burkholderiales; family Burkholderiaceae_B; genus Yanghanlia. The sequence continues at coordinate 18,024 of JAJUFI010000031.1, read as the reverse complement.
GGAGCCTGATTCCCATGCTGCCCGTGTCCCGCCGTGTCCTTCGCAGTACCTTAGTTACACTTAGCCTGCTTTCATTGGGTGCCTGCTCGATGTTCTCGAGCAAGGATCCCCGTTATGAGCCGGCTGAACTGACCCAATACGAAGCGCAGGTCAGCGCGGGCGTACGGTGGACTGCGTCCATCGGCGGTGGCGGCGGTACCGGCTTTGCGCCGGATGTCGTGGGTGAAGCCGTTTATGCTGCCACGCCCAACGCGGTAGCTAAGGTCGATCTCATGTCAGGCCGTGTACTCTGGCGCGCGACTCCCGATATCACCCTGACTGCTGGCGCAGGGTCAGACGGCTCCACGACTGCAGTCGTCGCCAGCGACGGCAACGTAATTGCCTATGACGATGCCGGGCGCGAAAAATGGCGCGCACGGGCCAGCAGCGCCGTCTTCGTCCCGCCCCTGGTGGACCGCGGCGTCGTGGTGGTGCGCAGTACGGATTACCGCATTCAGGCCTTCGACGCTGAAACGGGCGAATATCGCTGGGATGTTCAGCGTCCCGGCCCCGCACTGGCACTCAAGGCGAGCATGCAGTTGCTAGCGGCCGACGGTCTTGTGATTTCCGGCCTGCCCAACGGCAGACTGATAGCCATTGACGTGCGCACGGGCGCGGTTCAATGGGAGGCTCCCGTTTCCGTCTCGCGGGGCGCTACTGATCTCGAACGTATAAACGATGTCGTCGGCTCTCCCATGGTTGCCGGGCCCTTGCTCTGTGGCGTTACTTATCAGGGCCGTATGACCTGCTTTGACGTGAGTCAGGGCGGCCGTCCCGCATGGGACATTCCTTTTTCCAGCCATTCCGGCATGGCGACCGACGGTCGCTACGCCTTTGCCGTTGACCAGCGCGACGTAGTGCACGGTATCGACCTCGCCAATGGCGAGCAGGTATGGGCACAGAACGCCTTGCGCAACAGGCGTCTCGCGACTCCTGCGGTTGTTCCGGCAGCTGTCGCAGTGGGCGATCTCGAAGGCTACGTGCACTTCCTGTCCCGCGTGAATGGCGATCTGCTCGGGCGTCTTAACGTTGGCGGGGGCGCTGTGGTGTCGCCGCTCATTGGCACACCGGCAGGCGTACTCGTTCAGACCGGTAATGGCAACCTTGTCATGGTTAACTTGAATTGAACAAATCTAGCTTCAAGCCGGTGGTGGCCCTGGTGGGCCGCGCGAACGTCGGCAAATCTACCCTCTTCAATCGCATCACGCGCTCGCGTGCAGCGTTGGTCGCCGACTTCGCGGGTTTGACCCGCGATCGGCACTATGGTGAGGGCAGGGTGGGTCGCCACCCGTTCATTGCAGTGGATACGGGTGGTTTTGAGCCCGTAGCCAAAGACGGCATCCTGCGTGAAATGGCACGTCAGACCCATCAGGCCATCGCTGAGGCTGATGTCGTCATCTTTCTGGTTGACGCCCGTGCCGGTGTAAACGCCCACGACCACGAAATTGCCAGGTTGTTGCGCAAGTCGGGCCAGCGTGTGATTCTGGCCGTCAACAAGGCCGAAGGCATGCGCCATGCAGCGCCGCTGGCGGAATTCCATGAGCTTGGTCTGGGCGAACCGCGGCCTATCTCAGCTTCCCATGGCGACGGCGTTGTAGAACTGATTGAAGACGCCTTGTCCTTTCTGGACGAAGCTGAGGATGCTGATTCTCCCGAGGGTATCGAAGAGCAGTGGGATGATGCGGAACCGGTCACCCTGGAAGAGGAGGCTGAAGCCGAGGAGGGCGCTTCCCAGGAAGATGCTGCACCCCGACATCGGATCAAGTTGGCAATAGTCGGCCGGCCCAATGTCGGCAAATCGACGCTCATAAACGCCCTGATCGGCGAAGAGCGGGTGATTGCTTTCGATATGCCCGGAACGACACGTGATGCCATCGAAATCGAATTTGAACGCGACGGCAAGGCCTACACGCTGATCGATACTGCGGGTCTGCGCAGGCGCGGCAAGGTATTCGAAACCATCGAAAAATTCTCAGTGATCAAGACCCTGCAAGCCATCGAGGCCAGCAATGTGGTCTTGCTCATGGTCGACGCACAATCGGAAATTTCCGATCAGGATGCCCACATTGCAGGCTTCATTCTGGAAACAGGTCGCGCCCTGGTGGTGGCCATCAACAAGTGGGATGGTCTGGACTCCGAACGCCGAGAATGGATCCGCCGTGAATTCGATCGCAAGCTGCGATTCCTGAATTTTGCCCGGGTACACACCATATCAGCCCTCAAGGGCCAGGGCCTGAAGGCCTTGATGAAATCGGTTGATGAAGCCCACGCAGCGGCCTTCCGCAAACTCTCCACTCCCAAGCTTACCCGCGTGTTGCATGCGGCAGTGGAACAGCAACCGCCACCCCGCAAGGGCATTTTCAGGCCCAAGATGCGCTACGCGCATCAGGGTGGGCAGAACCCGCCACTCATCATTGTTCACGGCACCGGCCTGGAGGCGGTTTCAGATTCCTACCGCCGTTACCTGGAATCCCGTTTCCGCACTGCCTTCGAGCTGGAAGGTACGCCGCTGCGCATTGAATTCAAGTCGTCGCACAACCCTTACGTCCAAGGAAAGTCGTGAGTCGTTTCTGGAGCCAACACGTCGCCGGGCTAGCCCCCTATGTGCCGGGCGAGCAACCGAAGATCAACAACCTGCTGAAGCTCAATACCAATGAGCATCCTTATGGGCCGTCGCCCCGCGCACTGGAAGCAATCCGGGCTGGAGCGGATGAGGCCCTGCGCTTATACCCCGACCCCGAATCCACGGCGCTGCGTAATGCCGTGGCGCAGTTTTACGGTGTGGAGGCCAAGCAGGTGTTGCCGGGTAATGGCTCGGACGAAGTCCTGGCTCATGTGTTCAACGCCCTGTTCCGACACCCGGGTAAGGCCCTGGTCATGCCGGACATCACCTACAGTTTCTACAAGACATATTGCAAGCTGTACGATATTCCCGTGAAGCTAGTGCCGCTTGCGGATGACTTCACCATTCGCGCCGAAGACTATATCGGCCTCCCCGAGATACCTGCAGGCATCATATTCGCCAATCCCAATGCGCCCACCGGCCTTGCGCTCGAACTGCGTGATATTGAGCGCATCGCTGCTGCCAACCCCGATGTCGCAGTGGTGGTGGACGAAGCATACGTGGACTTCGGTGCGGAGACGGCCATTGCCCTGATGGGCAGCTGCCCCAATATCGTCGTCATCCATACTTTGTCGAAGTCTCGTGCCCTCGCGGGCATGCGGGTGGGTTACGCAGTGGCGTCGCCGGAGATTATCGAAGGTCTGATCCGGGTGAAGGACAGTTTCAACTCCTACCCGCTAGATCGGCTCGCCATTGCCGCAGCCGTGGCGTCCTTTGAAGACCGGGAGTATTTTGTCTCCAGTACCCGCAAGGTCATCGAGGCGCGCGAGACGCTCACGAAACAACTTAAAACACTTGGTTTCGAGGTGCTTCCGTCAAAGTCGAATTTTGTTTTTGCGCGGCATCCGGCGCACGGAGCCGCAGAACTTGCGGCCGGCCTGCGCAGCCAGGGAATACTGGTCCGGCACTTCAACGCGCCTCGCATTTCCGAGTTTCTGCGCATCACTGTCGGAACGCCTGAAGACTGCACCCGGCTCTGTAATACATTGTCCGAACTGACGGAAAAAACAAGCTAGAATAGCCAAGCACGGGCCAAGACGGTGTGCAATCCTAGGGGAAACCCTGTAAAGTAGACCCTTACACCGTTTTCCTATAACAACATAATTTGGAGCCTAGCCGATGAGCAATAAAGGGCAAACATTACAAGATCCCTTCCTCAATGCCTTGCGTAAGGACCACGTGCCCGTTTCGATCTACCTTGTCAACGGCATCAAGCTGCAAGGCCAGGTCGAATCGTTCGATCAATACGTCGTGCTTCTTCGCAATACCGTTACGCAGATGGTCTACAAGCACGCCATTTCCACCGTTGTGCCGTCGCGCCCGGTGAATTTTCAAGTGGATGCCGCAGCTGAATAGTCTTAGCGCTTTACTTAATACATTTCGTGTCATGCCCGTTGCGCCTTGTGCTGCGGCGGGCATGACACCGTCCCGCCCATGAAGGCGCTCGTGATTTCGGTCGATTTGGGCGAACCCGATTACGAAGCCCATTCCCAAGAGTTTCACATGCTGGCTGAAGGTGCGGGCGCGGAAATTCTTGAAACCCTTCGGGTGCGGCGCGCCAAGCCGGATGCCGCTCACTTCATTGGCACCGGCAAAGTTGAAGAGGCCGCCCAGCTGGTCGCGGCCCTTCAGCCTGAGGTCATTCTTTTCGATCAGGCACTTTCACCTGCTCAACAGCGCAACCTCGAGCGGGTTCTCAAGAAGCGGGTGGTCGACCGTGTTTCCCTCATCCTTGATATCTTTGCTCTTCGGGCCAAGAGCCACGAAGGCAAGCTACAGGTTGAACTCGCACAGCTTCAGCACCTTTCCACACGGCTGACCCGTCTCTGGACACACCTGGAGCGGCAGCAGGGGGGCATCGGCATGCGTGGGCCAGGTGAATCCCAGCTGGAAATGGACCGCCGCATGATCGGCGCAAAGGTGAAGGTATTGCGGGAACGCCTGGATCGCGTTCAGCGACAGCGTACGACTCAGCGCCGTTCCCGTGCGCGGGGCAGCACGTTTTCAGTGTCGTTGGTCGGCTATACAAATGCCGGGAAGTCCACGCTGTTCAATGCCTTGACGCGGGCGGGGGCCTATGCGGCGGACCAGCTCTTCGCAACGCTCGACACCACCACCCGGCGCATCTGGATAGAAGAGGCCGGGCAAGTCGTTGTGTCCGACACGGTCGGCTTCATACGCGACCTTCCTCCGACGCTGATTGCGGCGTTTCGCGCGACGCTGGAGGAAACAATTCACGCCGATCTGCTCCTGCATGTTGTTGATGCCGCGAGCCCTCAGCGCGATGAGCAGATCATGGAAGTGAACAAGGTTCTGGAAGATATTGGAGCCGATCAAATACCGCGGATTCTCGTCTACAACAAAATCGATCAGGCCGGTTACGAGCCGCGGGTCGAGCGAGATGAACATGGTACGATTGCACGAGTTTTTGTAAGCGCGCTGCAGCGCACTGGTTTGGACGGTCTGCGTGGGGCGATCGCCGAATCAGCTCAAATCGCGGGAAACAATGCGTTCAATATCCAAAATATTCAATCTGAATGATCCGGGCTGGGGCCGCGGTGGCCGCAACGACGGCGGTCGCAATGACGACGACACCTCGCGCCGGCCTCAGAACGATGGTCCGCCCGATCTTGACGAGGTCTGGAAAGACTTCAACAACCGTCTGGGTTCGCTCTTCGGCGGAAAGCGTGGTGGCGGTGGCCCGCGCAGTCCGCGTAGCAATGGCGGCGGCAGTGTGCCGTCCTTGCCATCAGGTTCGCCCAAACTGTTGGGTGTCCTGGCGCTAATTGCCATCCTCATCTGGGGCCTGAGCGGCTTCATGATTGTTCAGGAAGGGCAGGTTGCAGTTGTCACCCGCTTCGGGAAATACACCAAGACCATGCCGCCCGGTCTGCAATGGCGCATTCCATACCCCATCGAAGATCACCAGATGGTCAATATTGCGCAATTGCGTACGTTTGAAGTTGGGTACCGTGGCACTGCACGCAATAAGGTGCTGCCGGAATCACTCATGCTGACTACCGACGAAAACATCGTCGACGTGCAATACGTGGTGCAATATCGCCTGAACCCCGATGGAGCACCCGACTACCTGTTCCGCACCAGCATGCCGGACGAATCCGTGCGTCAGGCTGCTGAAACTGCCATGCGTGAAATTGTCGGCCGCAAGACCATGGACTTCGTCCTCTACGAAGGCCGTACCGAGGTTGCGACGGAAGTTCACAATCTGGCGCAGTCCATTCTTGACCGCTACCAGACCGGCATTCAGATCAGCACGGTCGCCATTCAGAACGTCCAGCCGCCCGAGCAGGTTCAGGCTGCATTTGATGACGCTGTGAAGGCCGGCCAGGACCGCGAGCGCCAGATCAATGAGGGCAATGCCTACGCGAACCAGGTGCTGCCACAGGCGGAGGGTCAGGTGGCCCGCATGCTGCAGGACGCTGAAGGCTACAGGGCTAAGGTTGTGGGCGACGCTGAGGGTGACACGGCACGCTTCACCAGCATCGAAGCCGAGTTTGCCAAGGCACCCGACATCACTCGCCAGCGCATGTACCTCGCCACCATGGAAGAGATTCTTGAATCCAGTGCGAAGGTCATGCTGGATGCCGATTCGAGTACAAACATGCTCTACCTGCCTCTGGACAAAATCCTGAGTCAGGCGGCGCGCGATCATCGTCCGGCGGGCAGTGGCTCAGTGGAAGCCACTTCCGGTGCTGCGGCAGCGGCGGCGAATACGTCGCAACGGCCGGCGACCACACCGGTCAATCCGGCTCCTGCAAACAATGCAGCTGCCCGTAATGCTCTGATCAGCCCGTATTCCCGCTAGGAGGAACATGATGCAACGTTTATTTCCTGCACTGGTGGGCATTGTCATAGCGCTTGCCGTGCTTTCATCCTGCGTCTATGTCGTACGCGAGCGTGACGCGGTATTGCTTTTCGCCTTGGGTGAGGTCCGCAAGACAGTCACCGAGCCTGGCCTTTATTTCAAGCTGCCTCCGCCGTTCCAGACCGTTACGCGCCTGGACAAGCGTTTGCAAACTATCGAGACCAACGACCCGGAACGGATCCAGACTTCTGAAAAGAAGAACCTGCTGATCGATTCCTTCGTCAAATGGCGCATCGATGACCCACGCCTGTTCTACGTGACCTTTGGTGCGAATGACCGTGCAGCCGTGGAGCGCCTGCAGGCTCAGATCCGCGACGCACTCAACGCTTCAGTCAACGTGCGCACTGTCAAGGCGGTCGTGTCTACCGAGCGTGACGCCATCATGCGCGAAATTCTCAACAACGTTAAGGGCAGGGCCAAGCCGCTCGGCGTGGAAGTCGTTGACGTCCGTTTGCGCCGCATCGAATTTGCGCCCGAGATTTCGGAATCCGTTTTCCGGCGCATGGAGGCCGAACGTAAGCAGGAAGCGAACCGGCTGCGCGCATCCGGTGCTGCAGATGGAGAGCGAATTCGCGCTCAGGCCGATCGCCAGCGTCAGGAAATGCTGGCTGAAGCGTATGCAAAAGCGCAGGCCATCATGGGTGAGGGAGACGCCGTTGCTGCCAACATCTACGCCCAGGCCTATGGCAAGAATCCCGAGTTTTATAATTTCTACCGCAGTCTTGAAGCCTACCGGTCGGCCTTCGGTGGCAAGGGTGACGCCCTGGTTCTGAGCCCTGACTCTGATTTCTTCAAATTCTGGGGTTCGTCCAAGGGGCAGGCCAATACATTGCCCGGTGCAGGCGCCAGTGCGGCACCGGCACTACAGTGAAGCCTGCACTTTTGCGTGAAACCCGTCATGGTTTACAATAGCGTGTAAGTTTCGATTACCCTTATCCGCGAGCGACTTGCGGGCTTACGCCCCGGGTCGCTTTTTGTTTGGAACCGTGCTCGTCCCAGGTCGTGTGCGGTGATCAGGCTTTTTTTCTGAACACGGGATTGCTGATGACGAAATGGCTGCTGCCGGAGAGCCTGGCAGACATCCTTCCTGCGGAAGCGCGTCGCATTGAAGAATTGCGCCGCAAACTGCTGGATCTCTTCCGCGTCTATGGCTTCGAGCTGGTGATGCCGCCGCTGGTGGAATATCTGGATTCGCTGCTTACCGGCCATGGGCACGACCTGTCGCTGCGCACCTGCAAGCTGGTTGATCAGCTGTCCGGGCGTACGCTGGGTGTGCGAGCCGACATGACTCCCCAGGTGGCCCGAATTGACGCCCACCTGCTCAACCGAGAAGGGGTTACACGGCTGTGCTACTGCGGTTCCGTGCTGCATGCTCGCCCCCTTGGTCTGTTCTCTGATCGGGAGTTGCTGCAGATCGGTGCAGAGATATTTGGCCACGCCGGGGTCGAAGCAGACATACAAATCATCGAGCTTGCCTTGGAAAGCGTTCGTCTGGCAGGCGTTCAGGCGGCTCGGCTGGACCTCAACCATCCGGGCGTCCTACGGGCCATCATTGCCGCAGATCCTGCGCTCGAAGAAGTCGCAGAAGAAGTCGCCGACCTTCTGGCCGCCAAGGATGTTCCCGGCCTGAAGGCCCTGGCATCGAGTTCCGGAAATCTGAAGCCGGGCAGTGTCGATGCCCTGGTGGAACTCGCCAGCCTGTATGGCGGTCCGGAAGTGCTGCAGCGGGCCCGGGCGGTGCTGCCCAATTTACCGGCAGTGGCTCAGGCACTGGACGATCTCGAGCAAGTTGCGGGTTTTCTCGGCGGCTACGGTCTGAGCTTCGACTTTGCGGACGTTCGCTCCGGTTACGGATACCATTCCGGTATCGTGTTCGCCGTTTATGCGGACGGTTGGCGCGACACACTTGTCCGGGGCGGTCGTTACGATGGTGTTGGCAAGGCCTTCGGCCGGGCACGACCGGCAACAGGCTTCAGTCTGGATTTGCGCGCCTTGTCGGGGGGGCTGGAACCCGCCCGTCCGGCCAAGGCCGTACGCGCCCCTTGGGGTTGTGATCCCGCCCTGAGCGCGGCATTACGGGAGCTGCGCCAAAAAGGAGAAATCGTGGTTCAGATTCTGCCGGGGCAGCAGCAGAGCCTGGATGAGTTCGTTTTCGATCGTGAACTCGTGCAGGAAGGCAATGAATGGAAGGTGAGGGCGATTGACTAGCGCACTGCGAGGCGCTGTTTTATCGTATGGGTTTTCACTTCGCGGGCTGCCTGTATTCGAGCCTGCGCATCGTTATCGAAAGATGAAATGAGCAAGAATATCGTGGTGATCGGCACCCAGTGGGGTGACGAAGGAAAAGGCAAGATCGTTGACTGGCTGGCCGAGTCCGCTCAGGGCGTGGTGCGTTTCCAGGGTGGCCATAACGCCGGCCATACTCTGTGGATCAACGGCAAGAAGACGATTCTGCGCCTGATTCCGTCCGGCATCATGCACAAGCATGTCACCTGCTACATTGGCAATGGTGTGGTGCTGTCCCCGGAAGCCCTGCTCAAGGAAATCGCCGAGCTCGAGGAAGCGGGGCTTGATGTCCGCTCGCGGCTGCGCGTTTCCATGGCCTGTCCGCTTATTCTTCCGTATCACATTGCTCTGGACCAGGCTCGCGAGTCGCGCAAGGGTGAAGGCAAGATCGGAACGACCGGTCGTGGCATCGGCCCCACCTATGAGGATAAAATCGGCCGCCGTGCACTGCGTGTGCAAGATCTCTACAATCCATCCGTTTTTGACGCCAAGCTCGAAGAGCTGCTCGACTTCCACAACTTCGTGCTCACCCAGTATCTGGGTGCGCAAGCGGTGTCATTTGCCGAGGTTCGTGATCAGGCAATGGCCATGGCGGAAGAGCTTCAGCCCATGGTGGCCGATGTCTCTCTCGAGCTTCACAAGGCCAGTAAGGCAGGGGGGCGTCTGTTGTTCGAAGGTGCGCAAGGCGCGCTGCTGGATATTGACCACGGCACTTACCCCTTCGTCACCAGCAGCAACTGTCTTGCGGGCGCCGCCTCGGCAGGTGCCGGCGTAGGTCCGCAAATGCTGGATTACGTCCTGGGCATTGCGAAGGCATACACCACGCGCGTGGGCTCCGGTCCTTTCCCGACCGAACTGACCGACGAAATCGGTGCTCGTCTGGCTTCAGTTGGCAAGGAATTCGGTTCCGTAACGGGTCGTCCCCGTCGTTGCGGCTGGTTCGATGGTGCGGCGATGAAGCGCTCGGTAATGATCAACGGCATCAACGGGCTGTGCGTTACCAAGCTCGATGTCCTGGACGGCCTGGAAACGCTCAAGATCGGTGTTGGCTATCGCTATCGGGGTGAATTCCTTGAGGTACTGCCCTACGGGGCGGATGCAGTGATGGAGGCCGAGCCTGTATTTGAAGAACTGCCCGGTTGGTCTGAATCCACCGCTGGAATCACCGAATACGATAAATTGCCGGTCAACGCGCGCCGTTATCTCGAGCGCATTGCCGAGGTTTGCGACGTCGCCATCGACATGATCTCCACGGGTCCCGACCGCATGGAGACCATCATGCTGAACCAGTCATTCAAAGCCTGAAGGGGGGTGCGCAATGAGTCTGCCTGCCAACACTGACAGTGATCACTGGGTGTCGTGGAGCGACTATCACGAACTCATAGAGCGGCTGGCGCTCATCGTGCATGAGTCTGGCTGGAAATTTGACAAGATTCTTTGCCTGGCACGGGGTGGTGTGCGTGTGGGAGATGTGTTGTCGCGTATTTACGACGTTCCCCTGGGCATACTGGCCACCAGCAGTTACCGCGAGGCAGCCGGCACGGTACAGGGAACGATGGATATTGCGCAGTACATTACCATCACCCGTGGTACGTTGGACGGCAAGGTATTGCTGGTCGATGACATGGTCGATACTGGCATGACTTTCGGCAAGGTGCGCGACCACCTTCTCAAACAGTTTCCAGCAATTGAAGAATTACGCACAGCTGTTCTGTGGTGGAAGGGTCACTCCAAGGTGACGCCAGACTATTACGTGGAAAAGCTTCCCACTAACCCGTGGATTCACCAGCCTTTTGAAGATTACGACAGCATCCGGCCGCATCAGCTCGAGGCCTGGATGCGCAAGGGTAAGCGTTCTCAAAGCTGAAAGTTGACGTAGATTTTGCCCTCGGGCTACAATCTATAGTTCACATTTGTGTCTGAGCTGACCAATTTCGTCTAACAGATTTATTTAACCGTGTAAGGCCCAGGAATACATGCCTATCGTTCGTCTGAAGGAAAACGAGCCCTTCGAAGCTGCTCTTCGCCGCTTCAAGCGCACCATCGAGAAAAACGGTCTCCTGACCGAGCTGCGTTCGCGCGAATACTACGAGAAGCCGACCGCAGAGCGCAAGCGCAAGCACGCTGCAGCGGTCAAGCGCCACTACAAGCGCATTCGCAGCCAGCAACTGCCCCCGCGTCTGTATTGATTGATACCAGAATCCTTCATACAGGATCTTCTCGCCCGGGTCGACGTTGTGGACGTCGTGGGGCGCTACGTGCAGTTACGCAAGGGCGGAGCCAACCTGCTTGGTCTCTGCCCCTTCCATAAAGAAAAAACGCCTTCGTTCACGGTCAGCCCGACCAAGCAGTTCTACCACTGCTTTGGCTGCGGCGCACACGGGACGGCCATTTCCTTCCTGATAGAGCACACCGGGGCAAGTTTCCCGGAAGCAGTGCGTACGCTTGCTGCTTCTGTGGGCATGACTGTGCCGGAAGAGCAACGTTCTCCGCGCCAGCGCCGGGCAGAACAACAGCGACGCCAGGAAGTGTCGCGGCACGAGCAGGTGCTCGATGCCGCATGCCGTCATTACCAGGCCAATCTAAAGCGTTCTTCCCGCGCCATCGAGTATTTGAAGGGGCGGGGCCTGAGTGGCGAACTGGCTGCACGGTTTGCGCTCGGCTGGTCGGGCGAGGACAGGCGAGCACTGACGGCGGTCTTCCCTAATTACGAAGACCCACTGCTGGTGGAATGCGGGTTGGTCATCGAGGCAGAAGACGGCCGTCGCTATGACCGCTTCCGTGAACGCATCATGTTTCCGATCCGCAATGGGCGGGGGAAGCTGATCGGCTTCGGCGGCCGCGTCATCGGCAAGGGTGAGCCCAAGTACCTCAACTCGCCGGAAACGCCCTTGTTTTCCAAGGGGAGGGAACTCTACGGCCTGTGGGAATCGCGCGCCGGCATAAGGCGCGAGGGGTGTGTGCTCGTGGTCGAAGGTTATATGGACGTGGTGGGCCTCGCCCAGCACGGCCTGGAAAACGCCGTGGCCACACTTGGCACGGCCACCACTGCGGAGCATGTGCAGAAGCTGTTGCGCGCCAGCAATAAGATCATCTTCAGCTATGACGGTGATCAGGCGGGTGTACGCGCAGCATGGCGCGCCTTGCAGGCCTGTCTGCCGCAGATGCGGGACGACGTCTCTGTGCGCTTCCTATTCCTGCCTGCGGAGCATGACCCCGATTCCTACATTCGAGCCTATGGGGACAAGGCCTTCCGTGCCGCCATGGAAGAAGCTGTGTCACTGTCCCGCTTCATGCTGGAGGAGCTGGGCCGTCGCCATCGTCTGGACGAGGCTGAGGGTCGCGCGGCTTGTGTGCACGAGGCATTGCCCTTGCTGGCAAGTATGCCGGGGAACGCATACCGCTTACAGGTGGAACGGGAGTTTGCTCAGTTGGTCCTGCTGACGCCTGAAGAGTTGACGCGACTGCTTGAGCGAGCCCGTAGCAACGTTCGTCCGGGGGAACAGCCCTGGCCATCGAGTGCAGGCAGGCCTGCAGCGACCCTTCACGCTAGCGAGGGGCGGGGAGCGAATGTGACCATTCATCCGCCTGTGATGCCCGGTGAGAGCGGGCACGAGCGTTTCGACGATGAAGCGGGCGGAAATACTTTCGCAGATGACTGGCCTCAGGATGATCCGGTCACAGGCGAACCACCGGTCTGGCATACGACGCTGCCGGATATCCATTCGGGCATGGATCAAACTACGGGGCACATACCCTGGCCACCCCGGGGTGCTGCATCGGGCAGGTCGGCCCAGACCAAGTTCGGTGTGACACCCATGGCAAAGCAGTTGCTGCGTTTGCTCATAGCGCATCCGCAGCTTGTGCAGGAGCTCGGGGACCAACAGCTTGAAATACTGGAGCGTGGTCCCCATCTGAAACTTGTGCGCGAGTTGATCGCGCTCATTGTGGCTTGCGGCGCCCGACACGCTGGGGCATTGTTGCAAGCTGCAGAACCTGGCTCTGATCTGGAGCAGGTGCTGTCTGGGCTGGGGCCACAAGTGCTGGCCGAAGAGGACCTGCCTGATCCGCAGGCCGAATGGAATGACGCCCTGAGACGCATCGAGCTGGACCTGATCAAGGCGGAACAGACGGCGCTGGTGCACGGAGGGTTGAAGGAAGCTTCCGAGCGACAACGCTATCAGGAATTGAACCGTCGCCGTATTCTGCTTGAAACTGGCGGTTCACGTAGAGTGTTGTAAAATAGAATGTTCCCCAGCGCTTTCGCCTATGCTGAGCGCAACCTTCCTTCCTATCTGAAGCAGCGAGTTGTGGGCTTGTGCCCTCCAGTGAAATTGCGTCTACGGAAAGCGATATGACAAAAGTTACCCGTGTTTCCCCCGAAGTGGCCGATGACGTCACTCAGAAAACCAAGACTGTGGCAGCAACCCGCGATGCGGATTCGCTCTCGGTGAAGGTGGGGGAAGACGTTGATGCGGCAGGTGGCTCCGCCGCCAAAACCGCCGCCAAGAAGGCTGCCAAGAAAACCGCCGCCAAAAAGGCTGCCAAGAAAACTGCGGCGAAGAAGGCTGCTGCGAAGAAGGCAACCACAGTGCGCGCCACGAAATCCACCGGCCGGCGGCCGGGGCGTCCTGCCAAGAATGCCAATCAGGCAACCGACGATTTCGTTGACGACATCGTTGATGGCGAAATCATTCCCGAACTCAAGCCGCTTCCCAAGCGTGGCGCCAAGCGTGGCAAGGGCGAAAAAGACGTCCCTGCGCGCAGTCTCACGCCGGAAGAACAGGAAGCACGTCGCAACCGTCTCAAGGTGCTCATCAAACTGGGCAAGGAGCGCGGCTACCTCACCTATGGCGAGATCAACGACCACCTGCCTGATGATCTGGTGGACGCCGAAGCAATTGACGGCATTATCAGCACGTTCAGTGATATGGGCATTTCGGTCTACGACCAGGCTCCGGACGCCGACACCCTGCTGATGAGCGACTCCACTCCGGTGGCAGCCAGCGATGACGACGTTGAAGACGAAGCTGAAGCGGCGCTCACCACGGTGGATTCCGATTTCGGTCGCACCACAGACCCAGTTCGCATGTACATGCGTGAAATGGGTACCGTCGAACTACTTACCCGTGAGGGTGAAATTGAAATCGCCAAGCGCATCGAAGACGGCCTCAAGCACATGGTCATGGCCATTGCCGCCTGCCCGACGACCGTGCGCGAAATCCTTGATCACGCCAACCGCGTTCGTGAAGACACGCTCAAGATTGACGAATTCGTCGACGGTCTGGTGGACGAAGAAGGCGAAGATTACGCCGGCGCTGGCGTAACCAATGAGGAAGATGACGACGGCCCTGCCGGCGGCATGAGCAGCAAGCAGATTGAATATCTGCGCAAGAAAGCGCTCAAGAAATTCGAGGTCGTGCAGGAATGGTACGACAAAATGTGCGAGGCCTTTGAGAAGGAAGGGTATTCTTCGCCTGCCTACCAGGAGGCTCAGGAGGCCATTCTCAACGAACTCATGGGTGTACGCTTCACCGCGAAGATGGTGGAACGTCTTGCCGAGTCCATGCGCGTCCAGGTGAATGAGGTTCGCCAACTTGAGCGCGCCATCATGAACACCTGTGTGACTCGTGCCGGTATGCCGCGTTCGCATTTCATCAAGAGCTTCCCGGGCAACGAAACCAATCTCGACTGGGTGCTCGATGAAGTGGCTGCCGGGCATCCGTACTCCGAAACGCTTGAGCGTTACGTGCCGGACGTCCAGGAAATCCAGAAAAAGCTCATCGAAATCCAGCGCGCGGTGGTGCTGCCTTTGAAGGACCTCAAGGAGGTCAACAAGCGCATGCTGACTGGCGAAGCCAAGGCCCGCAAGGCCAAGCGCGAAATGACGGAAGCCAACCTGCGTCTGGTGATTTCGATCGCCAAGAAGTACACGAACCGTGGCTTGCAGTTCCTGGATCTCATTCAGGAAGGCAATATCGGTCTCATGAAGGCAGTGGACAAGTTCGAGTACCGTCGCGGCTACAAGTTCTCCACCTATGCCACATGGTGGATTCGTCAGGCCATTACACGTTCCATCGCCGACCAGGCCCGTACCATCCGTATTCCGGTTCACATGATCGAAACGATCAACAAGATGAACCGTATCAACCGTCAGATTCTGCAGGAAACCGGTTCTGAGCCGGATCCCGCAACCCTGGCGCAGAAGATGGACATGCCCGAGGAAAAGGTACGCAAGATCCTTAAGATCGCCAAGGAACCGATCTCGATGGAAACGCCCATCGGGGATGACGACGATTCTCATCTCGGCGATTTCATTGAGGATCTCAGCACACTGTCGCCTGCTGAATCAGCCTTGCACGGCTCCATGCGCGATGTGGTGAAGGAAGTCCTTGATTCGCTGACCCCGCGTGAAGCCAAGGTGCTGCGTATGCGTTTCGGTATCGAAATGAGTACCGACCAGACTCTGGAAGAAGTCGGCAAGCAATTCGACGTTACCCG
Source organism: Alcaligenaceae bacterium (assembly GCA_029263795.1). GTDB lineage: Bacteria > Pseudomonadota > Gammaproteobacteria > Burkholderiales > Burkholderiaceae_B > Yanghanlia. The sequence continues at coordinate 2,689 of JAJUFI010000031.1, read as the reverse complement.
CGAACGTATCCGTCAGATTGAAGCCAAGGCCCTGCGCAAGCTGCGTCATCCCAGCCGGGCTGACAAGCTCAAGAGCTTCCTCGAAGGTCAGTAATAAAGCAGTTCCTGCAGCCTGAATTCAGGCGGTAGTGAAAGTGAATCGGCCCGAATGGTGACATTCGGGCCGTTTTTGTTGGCTGTGAGCAGCGGCGGGTCGCTGCGCTTTGTCAGGGGTATGTGCGGGGCCGCTCGATCTTCCGTTTAGACCTTCTTCACGAATTCCGATTTCAGGCTCATGGGGCCGAAACCGTCAATCTTGCAGTCGATGTCGTGGTCGCCTTCCACCAGGCGGATGTTCTTCACCTTAGTTCCCATTTTCACGACGCCGCTGGAGCCCTTCAGTTTCAGGTCCTTGATGACGGTGACGCTGTCGCCGTCCTGAAGCACATTGCCCGCCGAGTCGCGCACGACTCTCTCGCCGGATATTTCAGTTGCAGTGTCGGTCGCCGACCATTCATGGGCACACTGTGGGCAGACGTAAAAATTCCGATCTTCATAGGTGTAGTCGGCCTGGCATTTGGGGCAGGGAGGCAGGGAACTCATCAGTATACGAGGCAAAAATGCGGGGGAGTGGACCCCCATGGTTTCAAGAGGTGAGGAGTGATTGTCTCATTTCAGAATATTTGAGCCAATTTAGACCTTTTTGGGCTCCACAGTCAGAACAGCCCGGGCGTGAATAAGGCCAGATCGGCAAGATATGGGGGATGCCGAAGGGCTGGCCCCTGGTAGGTTAGAAGGGCCAGAACACCGGTATGAAGACCACCCCCAGCACCCAGAAGATGAGGTTCAGAGGCAGGCCCACCTTCACAAAGTCGATAAAACGGTAGCCCCCCGCGCCGTAAACCATGGTGTTCGTTTGGTAACCAACCGGAGTGGAGAAACTTGTGGAGGCTGCGAACATGACGGCAATCAGAAAGGGAGTTGCGTCGACGTTCATCATGTTGGCGGTCGAAACACCGATGGGCGTAAGGAGGACAGCGGCCGCCGCGTTACTCATGAATTCGGTCAGTAACAGAGCCAGGAGATACATGACCGCAAGAACCACCAGGGGGCCGTGCTGGCTCACCAAGCCGACCGAGTTCTGCACGAGGAACTCTGCAGCACCCGATTCATTCATTGCCACGCCCAGGGGAATCAGGCCAGCCAGCAAAATGATGATGCGCCAGTCGATTGCGTCATAGACGTCTTCAGCATCAAGACAGCCGGCCAGAGTCATCGCCACAGCGCCGGCGAGCGCCGTGACTGCAATCGGCGCCCAGCCAAGGGCAGACACCCCAATGACCAAACCCGTCGTCACCAGAGCGAAAGGAGCCCGCCAGCCTGCGGGGCGCTCAGCCTGACGTTGAGACAGCACAATAATGTTGCGGTCCTTGCGTAAGGCAGCCATTTCCGCTTCAGGGATGAGCAGGAGCAAAATGTCGCCCACTTGCAGGCGCACGTGGCGCAGTTCCTCCCGCAGGATCTGTCCCCGGCGCTGTATGGCGAGTGAGGTGGTGTTGTGGTGCCAGCCGGGGTCCACCATTCCCAAGGTGCTGCCGATCAGTCGAGACCTCGGTGCCACCAATACTTCAGCGAGCACTTGTTCCACGTCCTCGAAGGACCGTTGCTTCAACTCGAATTCCGCGTTGAGTTCCAGTCCGGTCGCATTGCAGAGTTCTTCCAGCTTGGCCCATTCTCCGCGCGCCAGCAGTACATCGCCTTCTCGCAATGTCTGCGAGCGCGGTGACCACACTTTCTCATCGCCGCGCAGGAGTTCCAGGACATAGACACCATATTCTTCCCCCAGCTTGGCTTCGCTCAGGGGCGTATCTATCAGCGAGGATTCGGCCCCCACTCGCAGTTCGGTGATGTACTTTCCCAGTTCATATTGATCCACGAGTTCAGTCGCACGGGCATCGGGAAGTAGCCAACGCCCCAGTGTGAGCAGGTAGATGCAGCCGGCGGCCAGGTATATGACGCCGAGGGAGGTGAATTCAAACATTGTGAAGCCGGGGTGGCCAAGGTCACGTGCCATGCCGTTGACCAGGAGGTTGGTCGAGGTGCCCACCAAAGTGCAGACGCCGGCCATCTGCGATACATAGGAAAGCGGAATGAGCGCCTTGGAAGCTGACATGCCAATGCTCGCAGTGGCAGCCATGACGATGGGCATGAATACAGCGACAACCGCCGTGTTGTTGACGAAGGGCGCGATGACGGCCAGCACTGTGAACAACATGAGCAGAAATTGGAAAGGCGACTTCGCCTTTCCCAGCAAGTTACCTATACCCGACAACGCGCCACTGTTCTGCAAGCCGGCTGCCAGAACAAACATCGAGGCGACCGTGATGGTCGCGGGGTTGCTAAAGCCGCTCAGGGCAGCGCCGCCGTCCACCAGGCCGTTCAGGGCGAGAGCGGTCAATACCAGTAGTGCCACGATGTCCATGGGAAGCTTTTCTGTGGCAAACAACACCACCGCGACCAACGCGATGGAAAGCACCATGGCTATTTCGAAGGTCATTTCCCCGTCGCTCCCCTCATGAGTTCACCCTTCCTCTTCTTGAATTGCAGCATTTCACCTTACGCTTGGCCTGCGCTCTTCTCTATACTGACGTATGCGCGAAGGGCAAATCCAGGGCCCGGCTTGTGGAGAATGTAGATGGATGGCAACAAT